>JAFDGP010000098.1 GCA_019309245.1 Deltaproteobacteria bacterium
GACCACATCACACATCGGGTTTTGCATGTGCAACTGGTTTCAAAAATATCCCGGACCATCGGCCGGTTTCTGGGGCTCAACGAGGACCTTATCGAGGCAATTGCTCTGGGACACGATATCGGTCATTGTCCTTTCGGCCATGATGGGGAAAAATTCCTTTCTGCGCTATGTGTAAAAGCCGGTATCGGGCCCTACTTGCACAACGTCCAAAGCGTACGCTTCCTGGAAAAGATCGAGCGCAAGGGCCGTGGCTTGAATCTTACACTTCAGGTCCTTGATGGCATCCTGTGTCATGATGGAGAAATCCACACCCAGGCCCTGCGTCCCCAAACACAGAAAAGTTTTCCGGTGTTTGACCGGGAAGTCTCCGGCAAGATCACCGATCCTTCTCTTGCCTTGACCCCCATGACCCTGGAAGGCTGTGTGGTCCGCATGGCGGACACCATAAGTTACATCGGTCGAGACATTGAAGACGCGATCCGACTCGGCCTCATTAAAAGAAACCAGATCCCCGGACAGTGTGTGGCCTGCCTGGGAAATACGAACGGCAGCATTGTCTATAATCTGGTCACGGATCTGATCGCCAACAGTCTGAATCAGCCCTTTGTCGCTTTCAGTGACGAGGTCTCTGCAGCCTTAAGCGTCCTTCGGACATTTAATCTGGAGGCGATCTATTTGAATCCAAAAATAAAGCCACAAACCGGGAAGATCGGATACCTCTTTCAACGGTTATTTGAACAATACTTAAACGATCTGAAGCAGGGGGACGAGTCGTCCATCATCTTTTCTCAGTACCTCAAGGACATGAACCCGAACTACCGCGAAAGGACCAGCCCCGCAGAAATTGTTCGGGACTTTATCGCGGGAATGACCGACGCGTTTTTCTTAAAGCAATTTCCCAAAGGCCTTCGCCCGAAGCGCCTTCAAGGCACCTTTTCCAACGGGCCACCGGGCTGAACCAGAATGGAGAAGGGGAGGGACAGTGTTCGTATCACCGGCCATGGAACCCGCGCGGCTTTGCGAATACCTTGAAGACCTGCTTCAACGGCTTGGAGTGACCGTTCGCTACGAAAATCTGCGCACACAACACGAGGTTCCGGCAAAGTCCGGGCTGTGTGTGGTGGCCGGCCACCGATATTTTTTCATGGACCGCAAGACCGATCCTGCTGAACGCATCTCGGAGTTGACGGCCTGCTTGGCGCAGATGGATCTGAGTGGGGTGTACATCAAACCAGCCATAAGGGAGTTGGTAGATTGTGCGCGGCGGAAAAGGGAAAAACAGGTATCAGGACACGGGAAAGATAAAAGTTGACATAATATATATTATCAGACATTACAAAACCACTATTTCTTTTTGGTCTTTTCCGTGATCTGTTCCAGCTTGGCCTTAACTGCCCTCTTGACCAGTTTTTCAGCCTTTGCACCCAGGGTTCGCCCTTGGGACACCAGGTCATTGCTTCCGGCAAGCCTGGCCAGCACGCCGTAACGCTTTTCAACCAGGTTTTTTCCGATAATCCCAATGCCGGTCCCCAGTTTTCCACCAAGGCCCAGTTGTTCTTTCTTGGAAACGGATTCTTTTTCCAATGCGTCGTGAATGCGCTCGACACCGGAAGCCACCTTTTTACCAACCTTTTTGCCGATTCTAGCGGCCTTTTCATCAGCACCGTTAGCGATGGTTTCACCAATGCGTTTTCCGGCGCGTTCACCCATGGACTCCAGCTCTTTTTTTATCCGGTCTTTCATGTATCCCTTGAACACGGTTATCACCTCCTAACATGCTCACCCGCAGGTAGTGGCTCTAACCTGATCACAATAGTTATGACACCGAATCCACACCCGGCTATCTCTATCAAAGCCCTTCTATGAAAACCGACCAACCATGCTGGCCTTTACCTGTTATTTACATAGGTTAACGAATATCCTTCCGTAGAAAAAGGACATTGTCGACAAATTCCTCCTGTGCTATAACATCTCAAAATGAATCCAGAACCGACATCGGCGAAAAGGCACATCTATAGTGTAAGTGAACTTACACTGAATATCAAAGGGTTTCTGGAAGATGCCTTCCCGTTTGTGTGGGTTGCCGGCGAGGTATCCAACCTGAGGATTCCGGCATCAGGGCACCAGTATTTTACCCTGAAAGATGCACACGCCCAAATTCAGGCGGTCATGTTTCGTGCTCAACGCCGGAACGTGAAATTTGATGTGGAGGACGGTCAAGCGGTCGTCATCATGGGACGACTGAATGTTTATGAGCCGAGGGGAATCTACCAGATCATTGCCGAGTACATGGAACCCGGGGGACTGGGCTCTCTGCAACTGGCTTTTGAGCAGCTCAAAGAAAGGTTGCGCGCAGAAGGGCTGTTCGACGAAAAGCACAAAAAGCCGCTGCCGCTCTTGCCGCACACGATTGCGGTGGTTACCTCGGCTTCGGGCGCGGCCATACGCGATATCCTTCATGTGACCTTCCGGCGCTACCCGAACATGTCCGTAAAGGTCGTTCCTGTCAGTGTACAGGGAGAATCATCAGTGACGGAAATCGTCGCTGCGCTGGAACGCCTTAATGCCCGGGCAGCCGCTGAGGTTATTATCGTGGCTCGTGGAGGCGGCTCGCTTGAGGATCTTCATGCATTTAATTCGGAAGCGGTGGCCAGGGCAATATTTTCTTCTAAGATTCCAGTGGTTTCTGCGGTTGGTCATGAAACGGATTATACCATCGTCGATTTTGTGGCTGATGTTCGCGCGCCAACCCCATCCGCAGCCGCTGAATTGGTTTGTCCGCAAAAGGCAACGCTTCTGGCAACCGTAGCCGAATACGACCGGATCCTTTACGATTCGATTGCCCGAGTGATTCGGGTAAACCGCCAGCATCTCCAACACCTCTTGGACCGTCTGGCAAGCCCTGAAAAGCGCATCAGAGACGATCGTCTCAGACTGGATGATTTCTTTGGCAGGATGCACAGGGCCTTAAACAGAGAAATTCAGGATTGTAAAACCCGCCTTAGGTTTCTCTGGCAAGCCCTTGCGCGACATGACCCCCAAATCAAAATCATGGAATTAAGGAGCTTGGTGGCTTCCAACCGGGAGGCTCTCCGGTTCTTGATGACCAGCCGTATTCAGCAAAATCGAACAGGGCTTCAGGTCGCCGTTGGAAGGCTTAACGCGTTGAGCCCGTTGGCTGTGCTGGAGCGCGGGTTCAGCATCACGCGGACTTTTCCAGAGCTTGCGCTCGTCAAAGATGTCCGACAAGTTGCAATCGGTCAAAGGGTCGCCGTGACGGTGTGGAAAGGAGAGATGGTGTGTCGGGTTGAAAGGAAGGGAAATCATGGCCAAACTGACCTTTGAAGGGGCGATGAAACGTCTTGAAGCGATTGTTCGGGAGCTTGAAACTGGAGATCTCGGCCTTGACGACGCATTGAAAAGGTTTCAGGAAGGGATCAAGTTGTCCCGCTTTTGTTCAAAAAAACTGGATGAAAGTGAAAAAAAGGTGACCCTGCTCCTGCAGGATGACACCGGAGAGGTCCGGGAAGAGCCGTTTTTCGCAGAATCGGACGGTCCGTCCCATGAAAACCCCCTCGATGAATAACGTCTGTGACCCTGGGGATCTGCACGCCTACTTGACGCACAAGCGGCAACGGGTCAATCAGGCGTTGGACCGAATCTGGGAACGCTATGAGGCCCGCCCTACCCCACTGCTCGAGGCCATGCGGTATTCTCTGGAAGCAGGAGGAAAGCGTCTGAGGCCCATCTTGTGTATCTGTGCGGCCGAGACGGTCGGCGGATCCGAAAATACGGTGATTGAGGCAGCTTGCGCCCTGGAGTTGATTCACACCTATTCGTTGATCCACGATGACTTACCGGGGATGGACAATGATGATTTTCGCCGGGGAAAACCCACCTGTCACAAGATGTACGGAGAGGCAACAGCAATTCTGGCCGGAGACGCCCTGCTGACGGCTGCTTTCGAGGTCTTGGCGGAGGCGGTACAACAGGGCGACGCTAGGGTTCCGGATTTCAAGTGGATCGAGGCCATCCGCGTGATCGCCCGGGCATCCGGAGTCTCCGGGATGGTACAAGGGCAAATGCTGGATCTGGCATCTGAAAAAAAAGCAGTCTCCTGGGAAGAGCTCAAGATCTTGCAGCAACTCAAAACAGGCGCACTTATTCAAGCCTCATTACATGTCGGGGCCTTGCTCGGCGGAGGGGATAGCCGTCAGATTCAGGCCATGTGTGCCTTTGGTGGTTACATCGGCCTTGCGTTTCAAATGGCCGATGATATCCTCAATGTAGAAGGAGATGCGCGAATCACGGGAAAACCCGTAGGAAGTGACGCGGCCTTACAAAAAGCCACGGGGCCGTCCGTTTTGGGATTGGATGCAGCCAGGGCATATGCCAAAGACTTGGTCGATCGTGCCCGGGAAGAGTTGGCCGTGTTCGAGGAAAACGCTGCAGTGCTCGCCGCACTGGCCCGCTATGTGGTGGAAAGAGATCGATGAGACATGCCTCACAACGTCTGAGACCCTTCGGGGTCGTTTCGGGCCACACAGTCGTCGGCCGCGACACACAAAAAGCGAGCGTTTAAGGAGTAAGCCGGATGACGTATTTATCACAAATCGATTCCCCGAATGATCTTAAATCCTTGAAGCGTTCCGAATTGAGCTCCCTGGCAGCGGAGATCCGCGATGTAATCATCAAGACCGTCTCCAAGACAGGGGGGCATTTGGCGCCGAGCCTCGGTGTGGTGGAGTTGACCATTGCATTGCTCTACGTTTTTGATTTGCCAAAAGACAAAATCATCTGGGATGTCGGCCATCAGGCCTACGCCCACAAGTTGCTCACGGGAAGAAAAGATCGCTTTCATACCTTGCGTCAACACCAGGGGTTGAGCGGTTTTACCCGCATGAGTGAGAGCCCGTACGATGCGTTTTCCACCGGCCATGCCAGTACATCTATTTCCGCCGGCCTGGGTATGGCTTGCGGCAAGGCTCTGAAAAACGAGCCCGCCAAGGTCATCGCGGTTATCGGAGACGGGTCTATGACCGGAGGGCTTGCCTATGAGGGGCTCAATCATGCCGGAGACCTTCGAAAAGACCTCATTGTGGTCCTGAATGACAACGAAATGTCCATTGCCCGCAATGTCGGCGTGTTGTCTTCATTTCTGAGCCGCAAGCTTTCCGCCAAGCATTTCATGGCCCTCAGAGAAGAACTCAAGGAGTTTATCAAATCCTTGCCGAAATTCGGCAGCGATGTTTATAACCTGGCCAAGCGTACAGAGGAGTCTTTTAAGGCCTTTGTAACACCGGGAATGTTGTTTGAGGCCTTTAATTTCAACTACTTTGGACCTATCAAAGGGCACAGATTGGATCATTTAATCGATACCCTCCAGAATGTCAAAGAAATGGGTAGGCCCGTGCTTCTTCATGTAGCGACAACAAAGGGCAAGGGCTACCTTCCCGCCGAAGAAAATCCTTCCTATTTTCACGGGGTGGGTTCATTTGAGATCAAAACCGGAAACGGCATCTGCGGGCACGGCAAGGCGCCGAGCTATACCCAGGTCTTCGGCGAGACCCTGACACAAATGGCACGACAAGACGATCGCATAGTGGCAGTGACCGCTGCAATGCCTGAAGGGACCGGACTGGCGACCTTCGGACAGAGGTATCCGGATAGGTTTTTTGATGTGGGGATTGCCGAACAACATGCGGTGACCTTTTCTGCGGGAATGGCCACCGAAGGATTTCGGCCGGTGGTAGCCATTTACTCCACGTTCTTGCAACGCGCCTACGACCAGATCCTTCACGATGTCTGTTTGGAAAGCCATCCGGTGGTCTTTGCCTTGGATCGGGGCGGCATCGTGGGTGAAGACGGCCCCACCCACCATGGCCTGTTTGATCTGAGCTACCTGCGCGGCCTGCCCAACATGGTCGTTATGGCCCCCAAGGACGAAAACGAGCTCCGAAATATGCTCAAGACGGCCCTGGAGCATTCCGGTCCCATCGCCCTGAGGTATCCCCGCGGCTGCGGGCTGGGGGTTCCCATGGACAAAAATCCCCGCTCTCTTCCCCTTGGAAAGGCCGAAGTCCTGTGTGAAGGAGCCGACGTGGCTGTGTTTGCAATCGGCACCACAGTGGCCCCTGCGCTGGAAGCGGCGATACGTTTAAAGAAAAAGGGGATTTCAGCCACAGTGGTCAATAACCGGTTTGTAAAGCCCCTTGACGCCTCCCTTATTGTGCACCTTGCCCGCGAGATCGAATGCCTCGTCACCGTAGAGGAGAATATGATCCACGGCGGTTTTGGCAGTGCCGTACTCGAATGCCTGGCTGATCATCATGTCACGGGAAATCGGTTGTTACGACTCGGAATTCGGGACATTTTCGTTGAACACGGTTCCCAGAAGATCCTTCGGGCGAAATACGGTCTTGACACGAACGGCATTTACCGGTCCATCATCGCCATGGTCACGGGTGATCATGCACGACAGGACGGTCCTCACAGAAAAAAAAGGGTCATCGAAGCGGTACGATAATGGCAGCCCGGTTTCAGCGCCTGGATGTCTTGCTTGTCCAGCGGGGATTGGTTCAGAGTCGCCAACGCGCTTTGGCGCTTATCCTGGCCGGACAGGTTTTTGTGGATGGTCGCAGGCTTACCAAGGCAGGAACCCGGGTCCGCAAGGAGGCGGACATTCGGATCTCCGGCGGCGACATCCCTTACGTCAGCCGTGGAGGCATCAAGCTCGAAGCCGCGCTCAAGGCATTTGGACTGGATGTTTCTGGTTGGCGGTGTCTGGACGTTGGGGCCTCTACGGGCGGGTTTACAGACTGCCTGCTTCAACATGGGGCGGCCCATGTTACTGCCGTGGATGTCGGTTATGGGCAAATCCACTGGAACCTGAGAAATGATCCGCGGGTAACCTTATTAGAAAGGACCAACATCCGGCATTTGAATCCGGATACCCTGGCGTCTTTGGTGGACCTGGCCTGCATTGACGTGTCGTTTATTTCCCTGAAAATCGTTGTCCCGGTGGTGATGCGGTGCATCAAACCCGCCGGTCGAATTGTGTGCCTGATCAAACCCCAGTTTGAAGTCGGGAAAGGGTTGGTCGGCAAAGGCGGCGTGGTCCGAGACGAAAACATGCATAAAGCCGTAATTAAAGATCTTACTGAGACATTTTTTCAACGGGGGCTTCGCCGGCTGGCACTGACACCCTCCCCTATTCTTGGGGCAAAGGGAAACCGGGAGTTTCTGGCTTTGTTGACACCTGTGGATGGTACTGTTACCATTTAATCATGTATAATCCACCGAAATGAGTCGGAATGAAAGTCAAAAAAGTGGCATCCGTTGGGGGTCAGCCTTGGGTATGTCCGGGGGCTTTGACGTATCGGGGGAGGATGCACGGATCTATGGCAAGAGCACTAAGAGCTTTGCACAACTCACAGTCGACAGTCGGGTCGCCTTCCCTCAAGGCGATATGATCCGGGCCGACCCTTGCGAAGGGCCGTGCGGGTTCACTTGCATATCGCCTTTCGGAAAAACGACCCGACTGTCGAGGAGCTGAGCGCGAAAAAGATTTCCTGAAAGCGAGAGCAACGAGTTTTGCAAAAGTCTCCACTGAGAGGATTGCGTCGTGCCGGTTTACGAATACACCGCCCTGGAAACTTCCGGAAAGACTGCCAGCGGAATCATTGACGCAGACAGTGCCGTGGCGGCGCGACAGAAGCTGCGTGGCTCCGGGCTGTTCCCGGTAGAAGTCAAAGAAGCCTCTTCGGTTTCCAAATCCGGGAGCCAGGCTCAAGGCCCTGTATCGGTTTCGAGCCTGTTCAAAAAGGTCAAACCGGTGGAGATCTCCGTGATGACCCGGCAGTTGTCAATCTTGTTGGCTGCAGGGGTACCGCTGGTGGGGGCATTGGATGCCCTGTTATCTCAGGTCACCAATCCGCTGCTCAAAAAAAACCTGGCCCAGATCAAAGAATCGGTGAACGAAGGAAACAGTCTGGCGTTTTCTTTATCACGACATTCCAAACTTTTTTCAAATGTTTATGTTAATATGGTACGGGCCGGCGAGGCATCCGGCTCTTTGGACGTCGTTCTGGAACGCTTGGCGGATTACGGGGAACATCAAGAAACCTTAAGGGGCCGCTTCAAGGCAGCACTCGCGTATCCGGCCTTTATGTCATTGGTCGGGACTTTGGTGCTGTTTTTTCTGGTAACCTTCATTGTCCCCAACATCACGCAAGTCTTTTCGGAAATGCATCAGACATTGCCGTGGCCCACGGTGATGTTGATCTCTTTCAGCAACTTTATGAAAATATTTTGGTGGGTTGTGCTGTTTGGAATCGTGGGCGCCGTGGTCGCGACCAGGCAGTTCATCAAGACATCAAAAGGCCAGCCCATCTGGGACCGTCTGAAACTTCGATTTCCAATTTTCGGGGGAATCAATCAGCGCATCGCCCTGGCCCGTTTTGCAAGGACCCTGGGTACGCTGCTGG
>JAFDGP010000099.1 GCA_019309245.1 Deltaproteobacteria bacterium
AGGACGGTCTGTCGGATCCCAGCTTCGGGCGCTGGCCAAAATTTCAAAGGGATTGTTTCAGGCGGTGCGAATCATACGGGGCTTTGATCCCGACATGATTGTCGGGGTGGGCGGATATGCCTCCGGCCCGGTGGCCCTGGCCGGAAAGGTGATGGGCAAGACGGTGGTCATACACGAACAAAACATGATTCCCGGGTTGACAAACCGTTTATTGGCGCGTTTTGCCGACCGGATCTATGTGTCGTTTCCCGATACCAAGAAATGGTTTGAACCTTCCAAGACCGTGTTTACGGGAAACCCGGTGCGAGCCGCAGTCCTTCAGAACGGGCGGGAGTCTGAATCCAAAAACGGTTTTGTCGTTTTGGTGGTCGGGGGCAGTCAGGGGGCCCATGCCGTCAATCAGGCCGTTGTGGACGCGTTGGATCACCTGGGGCCCCACGGGATCCGTTTCATTCATCAGACCGGCGTGCAAGACCGCCCGTGGGTTTCCGACGCCTATGAGCAACGGGGGGTTCAGGCTACGGTGAGTGCTTTTTTTGAGGACATGGGACGCCTGTACCGCGCGGCCGATCTGGTGGTCTGCAGGGCCGGGGCGACGACCGTTTCAGAGCTGACGGCCTTGGGGAAACCGGCCGTCTTTATTCCTTTTCCTTTTGCCGCCAATGACCATCAGGCATACAACGCCCGCTATGTGGCACAAGCGGGCGGCGCTGAGGTGATTCTGGAAAAGGACTTAACCGGCCGGATCCTGGCGGAAAAGATCAGCGCCTATGCTGCGGATCCGGCGGTGCTCGACAAGATGGCGGCCTGTGCGGCGGCACTGGGTCGCCCGGACGCGGCAAGCACGATTGTCGGAGATTGTAAGAAACTGTTGGCCATGTTGTTTATGCAACATTAGCATCTGATACCGAGGCGTCGCCCCGGACTTATTTATGAAAGAAACTCTGAAATGAGAGACCTTAATTCCCAACCCGGACGAACCGGAACCAAAAAGAAAAAAATTTATCACGAAAACACGAAAGGACGAGAACCTCAATTTCTTTTATTTCGTGCTTTCGTGATTATCTTATAAAGTTTTTGGTCCCAAAACACGTGTATTGTTCTTAATGCGTGAACCGCAATTTGAATTGAGTTTCTTAAGAGGGTTAAAAGCGCGACATGTATCAGAAGAAATATCACATTCATTTCGTGGGGATCGGCGGTATCGGTATGAGCGGAATGGCCGAGTTGCTCTTGAACCTGGGCTATCAGGTGAGCGGCTCGGATTTGAGGCGAACAGACATTACTGAGCGGCTGGCTGGCCTTGGAGGAACGGTCTTTCAGGGCCATCGACCGGAGTACGTCCAGGGAGCCGACGTGGTGGTCGTGTCTTCTGCCGTGGGACCGGACAATCCCGAATGTCTGGCCGCCCGTGAGGCCATGGTGCCGGTCATCCCAAGAGGGGAGATGCTGGCCGAACTGATGCGGCTCAAATACGGCATTGCCGTGGCCGGAGCACACGGTAAGACAACCACGACCTGGATTACGGGTTTCGTGCTGGAGCGCGGAGGCCTTGATCCCACCATGGTTATCGGCGGTAAGCTGAACAGCCTTGGAAGCAATGCGCGCCTGGGGCAGGGGGAATTCATCGTGGCCGAGGCGGATGAAAGCGACGGGTCGTTTCTGCGGCTGTCTCCCACCATTGCGGTGGTAACCAACATCGACGCCGAGCACCTGGACTATTATCAGCACCTGGAAAGCATTAAAAAGGTGTTTCTGGACTTCATCAACAAGGTGCCTTTTTACGGGTTGGCGGTCTTGTGCCTTGACAACGAAGGCATTCAAGAGTTGATCCCTAGGATCGAGAAACGCTTTGTCACGTACGGCCTGAGTTCCCAGGCGGATTTCCAAGCGACAGACGTCTCGTTCGAGGGGCTCAAGAGTCTGTTTACACTGTCTTTCAGGGGCGACCTCCTGGGCCGGGTGGAACTCAACCTTCCCGGCATACACAATGTCTACAATACGATGGCAAGTGTTGCGGTCGGTCTGGAGCTGGGAATCCCGTTTGAAAAGACACTCGTTGCCCTGAGACAAATCGAGGGGGTGCAGCGCCGGCTCGAGGTCAAAGGAAGCACAGTGGGGGGGGTCACCGTGGTTGACGACTACGGCCATCACCCCACCGAGATTAAAGTCACGCTTCAGGCCGTGCGACAATCGTGGCCCGACCGGCGAGTGGTAGTCATATTTCAACCCCATCGCTATTCGCGGACCCAGGCCCTATTTGACGATTTTACAAGGTCGTTCTACGAGGCTGACAGCCTGGTGGTTTTGCCGATCTACAGCGCCGGGGAGTCTGCTGTGCCAGGGGTGAGCGGCCGCAACCTGTATGAGGGGATACGTGCCCATGGCCACAAAGAGGTGGTCTATCAGGAGGAGCCTGAAAAGGCCCTGTCGTACCTGAAACAGGTGGTCAAACCCGGCGATATCGTATTGACCCTTGGTGCAGGCGATGTCTGGAAGCTGGGCGACGCCTTTTTAAGGGATGGCTGAAGGTTTTCCGGGTGATGAAAGACACGCAAAAAGCATGGCTGAAAGAAACATTCGGTCCCCTGGTGAACTTCCACGAACCCATGTCCCGGCATACCACCTTTCGCATCGGGGGACCGGCAACGGTTGTTACCGTGCGAGACGAACGCTGGCTTCGAACCCTGGTGCGTTGGGCCTCCGACGGCGATCTGGCACTCTTGATTCTCGGCGCCGGAAGCAATCTTTTGGTCGCAGATGCTGGCATCAAGGCCCTTGTGGTGAAGCTGGCCGGAGATTTTGAAAAGATTGAGCTGGCCGAGGCGCCGGATGTTCAAGACACGATGATTAATGCAGGGGCGGCCGCCATGGTGCGGGCCCTGGGCCGTTATGCCTTGAGCCGGGCGCTGGCGGGACTCAACTTTACTCTGGGGATACCTGGTTCTGTGGGCGGGGCTCTGCGCATGAACGCAGGGGCCTGGGGGGGGTGTATGGCCGATGTGATCCATGCGGTGACCGTGTTGAAACCGGACGGAGACATGGTTACCACCGGACGAAAGCACCTGGATTTCACGTACCGGAGCATGAGATTGGAAAAGGGCGATATCATCGTCGGCGGGCAATTCCGCGTGCAGCCAGGTGATCGGGAGGCCTTGCGTAAAGAAGCGACGGCCATGCAGAAGAAGCGGGCCGCCAGCCAACCGCTGTCCGAGCCCAGCGCCGGCTGCGTGTTTCGGAATCCCGGCGGGACCTTGACTGCAGGAGAGCTCATCGATAAGGCCGGCCTTAAGGGCCTGCGGCGAGGAGATGCGCAGGTCTCGAGCAAACACGCCAACTTTATCATAAACCACGGCTGTGCCACTGCCGCAGACGTGATGGGCCTGATCGAGACAGTACAAGAGACCGTTTTCAAGCGCTTTGGTGTCGCATTGGAGCCGGAGGTGACGATCGTTGAATAGAAGACAGGTTCGAAAAAATCGTTACAAAAAAAACCGCTGTTCCAAAACGACCCGCCGGGCGGCCCGCTTGTTTCTGGTCCTCAAGGGGATCTTTCTGGCCACCTGTCTGGCCGGAATCAGCCTGCTGTGCATCCTGGCCTATGATGCACTGACCCAGAGCGCCTATTTCAGGGCCAGGACCATCACCGTCTCAGGAAACCACAGGCTCTCTACGAGCGCTGTTCTGAACAAAGCGGGTGTGAGAGCAAACCAAAACATCTTGGACCTGAACCTGAAGGTGCTGCGCAATCGCCTTGTCGCCGACCCCTGGATTGCCGATGCGGAAATCGAGCGAGAATTGCCCGATGCGGTTCATATCCGGATCAAGGAGCGAACCCCGGTGGCCGTGGTGAAGCTGAACAAACCGTTTTATCTGAGTGATCAGGCGGAGATATTCAAACCGCTTGATCCGGGTGACCACCCGAAAGTGCCCCTGGTGACGGGCCTAAGGCTCTGCGATCTTGACCTGGAGCATCCGGGGCGCTGTTCAGCCCTGCAGTGCGTCATGGAGGTGATTCGCCTGACCAGGCTACACGGCAGCGTATTGCCTTTTCACAGCGTATACCGGATACATGTCGACTCCCAAATGGGATTGACACTGTTTTGTTTTGAAACGGCAACGGCGGTTAAACTCGGTTTTGGAGACTACGAGGCGAAGTTCGACCGGCTTAGAGACATGATGGCGTATTTAAGGAACACGGACGGGTTTGCCGCGGTGCGGGCGGTGGACCTCAATGACCTGGATCGGGTGGTTGTCAAACCTGAAGGTGGCGTTGCGCTTCTCGGCGTGTGTTATCGAAAGGAGATGTAAAAGTGGGCAGTGAAGGGGAGCTGATCGTAGGCCTGGACATCGGTACGACCAAAATCTGTGCGGTGGTCGGGGAGGTCAATCCTGAAGGCATTGATATTGTGGGTGTGGGTACCCATCCGTCCGTAGGCCTGCGGAAAGGGGTCGTGGTCAATATCGAATCCACGGTCGATTCGATCAAAAAGGCGATCGAAGAGGCTGAATTGATGGCAGGTTGTGAGATTACCACCGTGTACGCCGGGATTGCGGGCGGACATATCAAGGGGTTCAACAGCCACGGGATCGTTGCCGTAAAGGGCGAGGAAATCCTTCAGCGGGACATCGATCGGGTGATCGACGCGGCGCGGGCAGTCGCCATCCCTCCGGACCGAGAGGTGATTCACATTCTTCCTCAAGAGTTCATTGTGGACGATCAGGACGGCATTCAGGACCCCAGGGGCATGTCCGGTGTGCGCCTGGAGGCCAAGATACACATCGTAACAGGGGCGGTCACCTCAGCCCACAACCTGATTAAATGCGCCAATCGGGCGGGACTGGATGTGGCGGATATCGTCCTGGAGTCTCTGGCGTCCTGTGAGGCCGTGCTCAACAAGGAAGAAAAGGATTTGGGCGGTGCCCTGATTGATTTTGGCGGAGGGACCACTGATCTGGCGATTTTCAAGGGAAAAAGCATCAAACATACCTCTGTGTTGGCGCTGGGAGGTAACAATCTGACCAATGATATCTCGGTGGGTCTCAGGGCACCAATGGCCGAGGCGGAAAAAATCAAAATTCGCTATGGAACCTGTCTTCCGGACAGCATCGGCAATGATGAAACCATCGAGGTGTGCGGGGTGGGTGGCCGGAAACCCAGGACGCTGTCGCGCCAGATACTGGCGGAGATCCTGGAACCCAGGGTGGAGGAAATCTTCAGCCTTATTAACCGGGAAATCCGCCGGGCTACCCTGGAGGACGTGGTAGCCTCCGGGATTGTGGTTACGGGGGGGTCTTCGTTGCTGGAAGGTGTTGTGGACGTGGCCGAATCCGTGTTCAGCCTGCCCACGCGCATCGGAAAGCCCATGGGGATCCGGGGCCTGGTGGATGTGGTAAACAGCCCCATGTATGCCACGGCAGTGGGGCTGGTCCTTTACGGGGCGAAATCGCAGCCGAGGAAAAAGTTCAGAATCCGGGACAAGCACATTTTTAACCGTGTTACGGCGCGGATGAAACGTTGGTTCAAGGAAATCGTCTAATAAGGGCAACAAACAACAGGAGGTGGGCACGATGGGATTCAGCTTTGTGGAGCACGAGAAATCGGCCAAGATCAAGGTTATCGGGGTAGGGGGGGCCGGCGGGAACGCCGTCAATAACATGATTGAATCCCGGTTGCGTGGGGTCAAGTTCATGGCGGCGAACACCGATGCCCAGGCGCTCGAGGTCTCCAGGGCACCGATTAAGATTCAAATGGGAGAACGGCTTACCGAGGGGCTTGGGGCCGGGGCGAATCCGGAAATCGGCCGTCAGGCAGCCATGGAAAACATCGATGCCATCCGCAGCGCGGTCAGTGACAGCCATATGGTCTTCATTACCGCGGGGCTGGGCGGTGGCACCGGCACAGGGGCGGCGCCGGTAATCGCGGAGGTCAGCAAAGAGGCGGGCTCTCTCACCGTCGCGGTCGTGACCACGCCGTTTAGTTTTGAGGGCCGCAGGCGCATGGAACAGGCCAACCAAGGGCTCAAGGCGCTCAAGGATGTGGTGGACACGGTGATCACCATCCCAAACGACAGGTTACGGGGCCTGGCTTCCAGGAACGCGACCATGCTGGAAATGTTCAAAAAGGCCGATGAAGTCCTGCTTCATTCCGTCAAAGGCATTACCGATCTGATCATGATGCCGGGTTTGGTCAATCTGGACTTTGCCGATGTCAGGACCACCATGTCCAAGGCCGGTATGGCCTTGATGGGAACCGGCATCGGCAGTGGAGAAAACCGGGCGGTGGAGGCCGCGGAAAGGGCCATTTCGCATCCCCTTCTGGAAGACGTCTCTATCGCAGGAGCGCGTGGTGTATTGATGAATATTACCTGTGGGCCTGATTTGACGATGGCGGAAATGACAGATGCCTCCGACCTGATTCACAAAGAGGCCGGTGACGAGGCGGAGATCATATGGGGTACGGTCCTGGATGAAGCGGCCGGTGACGAACTCAGGGTTACCGTGATTGCGACGGGGATCCAGTCGGAAGAAGACCGTAAGGCAAATCGATTTTCAGGAAGGGTTCGCGATATCACGCCCGAAGACCTGGCCGCGATCAAGAACCTGGACAAACCAACCTTTATCCGAAGGGAACAGGCCGTAGGCGAGGGCACCGGCGCCCAGTACCGTGGGTATCGTGGTATCATTCTGGATCAGGACGACCTGGATGTGCCCACCTTTATGCGCCGGAAAGCCGATTAAATGGCCGCGAGCACAAGCCGAATTTAAGGGGCGAAGGGTTTGAAGCGGTGGACGTGCCGAATACGGTGAACAAAGGCGGGATATGTCGCCCGGAACGACAGGAGCACAAAACGGGTTGGAACCTACGGAACGGGGTGTGGTTCGAAAGGATTGGCGGGGTCGGATCTCCGTCGCCCTTGTCTATCCGAATACCTACAATGTCGGCATGTCCAGCCTCGGGTTCCAGGCCGTCTATGGACTTTTCAATAATTTTGAAGACGTCGTCTGTGAGCGTGTCTTTTTGCCCGGAGACGGTGAGGGGCGCCGGAGATTGCGCTCCATCGAATCCAATAGACCCCTGGTCGATTTTGATATTATCGCTTTTTCCATCTCCTTTGAAAACGATTTCCCCAACCTCCTCACCATGTTGGGGCTGGCTGGCCTCCCTCTGCGGTCTTCAGAGCGACCCCCCCCCACTCCTCTGGTTATCGCAGGGGGAGTCACCAGCTTGCTTAATCCGGAACCCCTGGCCCCATTTGTAGACTGCTTCCTTATTGGAGAAGCAGAAGCCATTCTTCCCGCCTTTTTAGAAACCTTCAGGGACGTTCAAAAAAGACAGGACCTGCTTAAGGCCTTGGCCCAGGGCGTGCCCGGAGCGTATGTTCCGTCACTGTACCGGGTTCGCTATGGGGCCCAGGGAACAATCGAGGCTTTCGAGCCCCAACAGGGGGCCCCGGACCGGGTGAGGCGGGCCTTCATGGAGGACCTAAGCGGCTGGAATACCTGCACGACCGTGGTTTCCTCACACACGGCCTTTGACGACACCTATTTGATAGAAGCGGCCCGGGGGTGTCCCTACGGTTGTCGATTCTGCGCGGCCGGGTTTGTGTATCGTCCACCCCGGTTCAGACCCGCCTCGCAGCTTGAATCGTGCGTGGATAAGGCGGCCGCCTCGGCCTCGCATATCGGTTTGGTGGCCCCGGATGTTTTTGATACCCCTGGGCTGGAGTCGTTTTGTACGGCAGCCCTGGCGCGAGACCTGGAATTGTCTTTCAGTTCGCTCAGAGCGGATCTTCTCACATCGGATCTTGCGTGCCTCCTGAAAAGAAGCGGGGTCAAGACCATCACGATCGCCCCGGACGCCGGCTCTGAGAAGATGCGCCGCGTGATCAACAAAGGCATTTCCGAACAACACGTCCTCGATGCAGTGGATATGGCGGTATCGGCAGGCATTGCCAACATCAAGCTCTACTTTATGGTGGGTTTGCCCGAAGAGACCATGGATGACGTGGAGGCGATTGTGTCCCTTTGCAAAAAGGTCCGGCATCGCTTTGTGAAGGCCAGCCGAGCCAAAGCCGCCATCGGTCAAATCAGTGTAAGCCTCAATGCGTTTGTGCCCAAACCGTTTACGCCGTTTCAATGGGTTGCCCTTGATGACGTGAAGGCGCTGAGAGCCAAGATCAAGCATGTAAAAAACGCTTTAAGACGCATCGCCAACCTTCGGGTCCACGCAGACCTGCCTAGATGGGCCTTTATTCAGAGCCTGTTTTCCCGTGGAGACAGGCGGGTAGGGCAACTACTGCTAAAAGGCTACAAGAACGGATGGAACTGGCCGCAAACCTTCAAGGCTTCCGTGATCAACCCGGACTTTTTTGTCTACAGAAGACGCAGACTCCACGAAAGGCTTCCGTGGGACTTTATCGACCACGGGATTATCAAAGAGTACCTGGAGCAGGAATTCAAAAAGGCCTTGCGTCAAG
>JAFDGP010000100.1 GCA_019309245.1 Deltaproteobacteria bacterium
CGGGCGATTCATCGCCCGACACCCCGATAAAGCTGCTCCCATCGCAGTGGAGTTTTTGGACCCGGACAAAAAGCTGGCCCTGCAGGTTCCGGTTCTTGAAAGAGTACTTACTGAACCCATGGGGATCAAGACCGACGATCTATTTCCGGTCGTTGAAGACCTTGACAGGATTCAGCGCTATATGGTTGAGCACATGGGCATTGGCACCCTGATCGACCTGGAGCGGTTCGTGGATACGCGGTTTGCCGAAAAGGCTTGCCAGGCTGCGGGTTCGGCCGCCCGGCCTTCCAAAATGCACGACTTGTCCCAAGTTGTTTCCGAGACCACCAAGCGTCTCAACGACCGATATACGTTAAAGCACACCTCAGAAAAAGGCGGAAAGCATCTTGTCTTTCATCTGGCTGATCAGGAATACGGCATCGACATCATCTCGGTGAAAGAAATCATTGGCATGATGCCGATTCGAAGTGTGCCCCGGACTCCCCGGTTCGTCAAGGGAGTCATCAACCTGCGCGGCAAGGTGATTCCCGTCATCGACCTAAGGCTCAAGCTCGGCCTCCTGGAGCAGCCTTACACGGAAAAGACCTGCATTATCATTACGGAAATTCAACAAGGCCGGCCCGGAGCCCAAGTTGGCATGGTTGTGGATGCGGTTTCGGAGGTGCTGAACCTCAGTCCGGAGGATATCGAAGGGCCTCCTGAGCTGGGCAGTGGCGAAGATGCAGGTGTCATCATGGGGATAGCAAAAACAGATGCAGGTGCCAGGATCCTTTTGGACACGGATCGGCTTTTGGGTCAGGGGGTGAGCGGTTGAACTACCGGAGGCGGAGATGAACACTCAAGACTTGCAAGAGGCCCTGGAAAGAGCGGTACAGGATGTATTTGAAACCATGTACTTCATGTTCCCGGAACCTATCGGATCGCAGGACAATATGGCTTATGCTCCGGAGTCGTGCCTCGAAGCCAGGGTCAACCTTAAGAACAGTCCGCACGTTATGGTACTCCAGGGCTCTGACAAGTTGGCTCACGATATGGCGGCCGGCCTTTTGGGAACCGACCGGCCGATTCAGCCCGATGAACTCGTGGATGTATTCAAGGAAGCCGCCAATATGATTGCAGGGGGCCTGGTGACGGCCCTGAACCTGGACAACCGGATTCAGCTCGACGTGCCTCGCGTCAAAAGGCTGCCATCATGTTTAATCCCGAAAACGGTTACCGTCTTTGATATTGACGGGCAATGGCTCAATGCAGGCATCACCGAATCTTTTGCCGAAACAATCGGGGAATAGGGCCTGGTAGAAATGACCAGATCAGAGAAGGACCTTGCGGGACGGACGTATCCAGGTGTTCCCCGGGTGGGGGTCGGGGCCTTTGTGTTCAAAGACGACAGGGTCCTTCTCGTGAAACGTGGTCGTCCTCCGGGAAAAGGTCTTTGGGCGATTCCGGGCGGGCTCGTCAATCTGGGTGAGACCCTGCAGGAGGCGGCTGAGCGAGAGCTCCGGGAAGAAACCAGCGTTGTGATTCGTGCCCGAGCCCCTATCCATGCTTTCGACATGATCGAGTATGATGAAGCCGGACAGATCCGGTTTCACTATGTGATTGTGGATGTCCAGGCGGAATATGTGGCCGGGGAGCCAACGGCCGCTGACGACGTATCAGAGGCCCAATGGATTTCCCGCAGCGAACTTGACGACCTGCCCGTCAGCCGGAGCACCCTGGCCGCCCTAAAACGTGTCGGCCCGTGGGCAACGTGGCTAGATGATTATCCCTAAGCTGCCGTCCTGATTTCCCGCACCTTGGCGCAATACTTGCATAAATACCAGCACGTTCAACGGGACTGCCCGTATCATGGGAAAGCAGGGAGAACCTTGCACAACGCCCTGTCGCCCATCGGGTCATTTTCCGTCAGGGCGATATGATCCAGGCCGAGCGTTGCAAAAAGCCGTGGGATTTGCCTAAGGCGGAATATGGCCTTTCGGTAAGCCGACCCGGCGAAAGCAAGTTATGCAAAGCTCTCGCAGCGCAACCATGCCCGGTAGGAATGTAGAGACAATGTCGACCGCGTCACAAGAGGTTTGTTGGAAACAGATCACCCGGCAAGGGTTGCCCCGACGCGTGGTCACCCTGGTGGTTGGGTGTGCAGTGGTGCCGCTTGTGGTGGTGTCCGCGGTGTTGTTTGGGTTCTACGTTCGGGCCCAGATCCGCCAGATCCGAAGCCTCCAAACAGAGGTCGCGGAGCGGATCTCCTCGCGCATTTCAGCCACCCTTGAAAAGAACACCATGCAACTTGAGACCTACGCCCGCATGATCAATACGGTCCGCGACCGCAAGGCCGGGGTCAGGGCCCTGTTATACGAGCTGTTGGATCACCAACCGGCATGCGACGAAGTCACATTTGCAGACCTGGATGGACACGTGCTATGCAAGGTGTCCCGCTACCGGACACTGGGCCCGTCCGATCTGGAAACCCTTGTGGACACCCCGTGGTTAACGGCCGCAAAGGGCGGGGCGACTGCTATGACCCTGACCGACATCTCCAAAGAGGGCCGGTTGTCAAAGGTGCTGCATATTGCGGTTCCGGTCCTGGATGCCCGGTATCAATCCACGGGCGTGTTGGGTGCCCGTATTGACGTAAACAAGATGTGGGAGCTGTGGAATCTGGTGCCCGAAGCGGATCTCGATGCCCATTCGCACGCCTATGTCGTGGATGCTTCTGGGAGTTTGATCGCCTTCCTGTGGCCTCCGGGTGCACCGGAGACAAGAAATGTCAAAGATATCCCCGCGGTTCAAAACGTCCTAAAGGGCCGCATTGGGGCGTTTGAATATCAGGGGATCCAACGCAGGCGGGTCCTTGGAGCCAATGCGCTGATCCCCGTGGTCAAGTGGGGGGTCATCGTAGAGACACCTGTCTGGAAGGCCTTCAACGATCTTTACCTGCTTTCCGCCCTGATTCTGGGCATTGCGACCTTGGCCATGGCCTGCGCGCTATGGCTCGGACTCCGGTTCAGCTTTCGGCACATCCTTGCGCCGATTCGGCACCTTCAGACCCAGGCGGCCGTGATCGCCCAGGGCAGGGACGCGGACGCCCGCCTTTGTGCCGACGGTCCGGACGAACTCGGCCAACTGGCGGCGTCGTTTAACGCGATGGTCGCGGAGCTCAAAAAGAGCACGGTTTCAAAGGATCGGCTGGCCCGAGAAATCGAGGACCGCAAACATTCGGAAAAAAGCCTGCGGGAGGCCAAGCGGGAGGCTGAGAGTGCGAATCAAAAGCTCAAGGCCATGATTGCCGAGCTTGAACGAGCCATTCGCACTGCCCAGAATATGGCGATCAAGGCCGAGGCCGCCAACCGGGCCAAAAGTGAGTTTCTGGCCAACATGAGCCACGAGATCCGAACCCCGATGAACGGTATCGTGGGCATGGCCGACCTGTTATTGGAGACCCCGCTGACGGACGAACAAAAGGAATTCGCGCACACGATCCAAAACAGCGCGCGATCGTTGCTTACCCTGATTAACGACATCCTGGATTATTCCAAGGTGGAAGCCGGAAAACTCGAGCTGGAGACCATTGACTTTGATCTGAGAAGGGCCATAGAAGACCTGGTCGATGTGATGGGCATGGAAGCGGAGAAAAAGGGCCTGCAGCTCACCTGCTTGATCGAACATGAGGTGCCCGCGTTGTTGCGGGGAGATCCGGGACGGTTGCGTCAGATCCTGGTGAACCTGGTGGGAAATGCCGTCAAGTTTACCCATGAGGGTGAAGTCAAGATCCGGGTTCACCTGGAGAGCGAAGACGAGACCCATGCCACGGTGCAGTTCAGGGTTTCAGATACGGGAATCGGGATCCCCCGGGAGAAGATCAGTTGCCTGTTCGAGCGGTTTTCCCAGGTGGACGCCTCCCTGAGCCGGCGGTTCGGCGGGACCGGCCTGGGGCTGGCCATTTCCAGGAAGCTGTGTGAGATCATGGGCGGACGGATCGGCGTGGAGAGTCAAGAGGGAAAAGGCTCCACGTTCTGGTTTTCGGTGGTGCTGGAAAAACAGTCCGGGAGTCGGCCCGCAGCGTTGAGTCCGTCGCCGGCTGTCGAGGGCATGCGTGTTCTTGTAGTTGACAGCAGTGCCTCGAGCCGGGAGGTCCTCAAGGAGCAGTTGAGTTCGTGGGGCTGTGAGGTTCAAGAAGCGCCCAGTGGCGAAGAGGCGCTGGAAGACCTGCGCCGGGCTGCGGTGGCCAACGCTGCCTTCCGGGTTGCGATCGTGGACATGCGCTTGCCGTCTATGGGCCCGGAAGCCCTGGCTCGAAAGATCAAGCAGGATCCGGCCCTGAAAGACACCCTGCTCGTCGTACTCACATCGATCGGTCGCCGGGGTGAGGCGGCCCGCATGAAGGCTGCCGGCTTTGCCGCGTATCTTACCAAGCCGGTCAAGGCCTCCCAACTCTATGACTGCCTGGCCAAGGTCCTGACGCGGGGTTCGGCCCCGGACGAAAAAGACGCGCCGATTGTCACCAAGCATTCCATTGACGAGGACCAAAAACGCGGGACCCGGATCCTGCTGGCCGAAGACGACACTGTGAACCAGAAAGTGGCATTGCATATCCTGCGAAAACTCGGCTATCAGGCCGATATTGCGGAAAATGGGATTGAAGCGGTTCAGGCGCTCGAAAAAAGGCGATATGATTTGGTCTTCATGGATGTGAACATGCCTGAGATGGACGGCCTGGAGGCTACGCGGCGGATTCGCGACCCGCACTCCAAGGTGCTGGACCATGATGTGCCCATCGTGGCCATGACCGCCCTGGCCATGAAAGGGGACCGCGAACGGTGCCTGGAGGCCGGCATGAATGCCTACGTGCCCAAACCGATTCAGCCCCAGGAGATGCGAGAGGCCATTGAAAGACACGCCTGTGGATCTGCGGCCGCTGTTGAGCATTCCCTGTCGTCGCCATCGGAAAAAAGCGCGGACGAGGTCTTTAACCGTTCCCTGTTGGTGGAGCGCCTCGGAGGTGACGAAGCGCTTGTGGACGAAGTGGTCGGCATTTTCTTAAACGACGTTCCCGGCCAGATGCAAGCGCTTAAGGATGCCCTGGGCCAAAACGACGCCGAGGCCGTGTGCCAGAAGGCCCACCGGATCAAAGGTGCCTCGGCCAATATTGGAGCCGAGATGGTCAGGACCGCTGCCCTTGAGGTGGAGAAGGCCGGGCGCAATGGCGACCTGGACGGTACCCCCGATTTGCTCAAGAAGCTGGAGGCCGAGATCCAACGGCTTCAAAATGTCCTGTCCGCCCCACCGGCCTGAGTCCTTTGGGCCCCCTTGAACCAACAAGAGAATCCGCTGAAGGCTGGGTTCTGCCCACGTCCTGATGTTTCCTGCCGGTCCGGTGATTTTTTCTCGAAAGCTCCAGGGGTTTTTGACACGCGGTTTTGTTTCTGATAGACGCTTTTCTCATGCCAAGCCGCTTGGAAATTACACTCAAGGAAGATCTTTTTGACGCCGAGGGGGCCGCGATCCGCCGGAAGGCGAACGATTATTTCGGCTATCATGTCGGCTCTGTGCGGACCATCCATATCCTCACCATCGACATGGCCCTGACCGAGGAACAACTGGAGGCGATCCAACGGGATATTTTCACCAACCCCGTCACCCAGGTCTCGTCTTACCGTCCGCTGGACCTGGATTTTGATTGGACGCTTTGGGTGGGGTACCGGCCCGGGGTTCGGGACAATCCGGGCAGCACGGCTGTGGAGGCTGTTGAAGATTACTTCAAGATTCGGGCAAAAGAAGGGGAAGGCATCTATACCTCCAAGCGCTTTTGCCTTCAGGGGGCGGACCTGTCTTTTGAAGATGCGGACCGGATCGCCCGTGAGCTTCTGGCCAACGACACGATTCAGCAATGGCGTGTGTTTTCCAGAAAGGACTGGGACCCAGCGACGGGTATCGGAATCATGGTCCCAAAGGTCAAACTGAACCATCGGCCCACCGTGACCGCGATTGCCATGGGGTCCGATGAGGAACTGGCCGAAATCAGCAAAGCACGTAACCTGGCCTTGAATCCCAACGATATCCCCACGATTCGGGCGTATTATCAGAGGGAAGATGTCATGGCCGAGCGGCGCAAGGTCGGGCTTTCTTCGGCTACAGACGTGGAGCTGGAGTACATTTCTCAGGCCAGGAGCGACCACTGCAACCACAATACCTTCAAGGGCCTTTTTCATTACCGGGATCTGGCGACCGGGGAGCATCAGGTTGTGGACAACCTGTTTGCCACGTGCATCGAATCGCCTACCCTGACGCTCAAGGCAAAAAAGCCGTGGGTGGTTTCCGTGTTGTGGGACAATGCCGGTGTGGGCCGTTTCAATGACGACTACCATTATGTGATTACGGGAGAGACCCACAACTCCCCGTCCAACATGGAGGCCTATGGCGGAGCCATTACCGGCATCGTCGGGGTCTATCGAGATCCCATGGGCACGGGAAAAGGCGCCAAACTCATCGCGGGCATGTACGGTTACTGTGTGGGTCCGCGGGACTACGCCGGGGCGCTCAAGCCGCGGCTGCATCCAAAGCGGCTCCTGGACGGGGTGATCGAAGGGGTGCGGGACGGCGGCAACAAGAGCGGGATTCCGACCCCGTTTGGACAGGTCTGGTTTGATGAAGGCTATCTGGGAAAGTGCCTGGTTTTTGTGACGGCCATCGGCCTGATGCCGGCCAGGGTGTTGGGGCAGCCCAGCGAGAAAAAGTCCACATCGCCCGGGGATCTGATTGTCATGTGCGGCGGCCGGGTCGGCAAGGACGGGATCCATGGCGTGACGGCGGCCTCGGAGGAATTTTCGGAACACACCCCCGCCGGTCACGTTCAGATCGGCGACCCGTACACGCAGAAAAAGATGCACGACTTTCTCATGGAGGCCCGGGACGAGGGGCTCATCGCTTTTTTGACGGATAACGGCGGCGGGGGGCTGTCTTCTTCCATCGGCGAGTCCGCCCGGTTCAGCAACGGCTGTGAGGTTGAACTGGATAAAGTTCCACTCAAATACGAAGGCCTGGACCAGTGGGAGATCTGGGTTTCCGAGTCCCAGGAGCGCATGACCGTGGCCATCCGGCCGGAGCACGAAGCCCGGTTCATGGCTCTTTCGAAAAAACATGCGGTGGAAAGCACGGTGATCGGCCGCTATACGGATTCAGGCAAGCTCCACATCACCTATGAGGGCAAGACCTGCGCTTATGTGGACCTGGATCTGCTTTCCAGCCGGTTTCCGCAGTGGACCTTTGAGGCACAATGGTTGCCGCCGGAGCACCGGGGGCTCACCGAGCCCGTGCTGGGAGAGCCGACCGACCCTGAAGGCGTCCTTGTCGCCATGCTTGCGCGGCCCAACATTGCCTCCAAGGAATGGATCGTCAGGCAGTATGACCACGAGGTCCAGGGCACCAGCGTGATCAAACCCCTGGTGGGAAGAGGGCGGGATGTCAACAGCGACGCCGTGGTCCTTCGGCCGGTGCTGGATGCGCCTGAAGGGCTGGCCGCGGCCCATGCCTTGCTGCCCGCCTATTCCCGGATCGACACCTATCCGATGGTGGCGTGTACCATTGATGAGGCGGTACGCCGGGTGGTGGCCGTGGGGGGGGATCCGGATCGGATCGGCGGGGTGGACAACTTCTGCTGGCCGTGTATCCAGTATGATCCGGACCAGAATCCGGACGGCAAGTACAAAGCGGCCCAGCTTGTCCGGGCGAACTGGGCGCTTCGCGATACCTGCCTGGCCTACGGGATTCCGCTGCTGTCAGGAAAAGACAGCATGTATGTGGACGGCCATCTGAAAGGCCCTTACGGGGAGACCCACAAGGTGTCGGGCCTGCCTACCCTCCAGTTTACCTGCACCAGCGTGGTGCCGGACATTACCCAATGCGTCACCCTGGATGCCAAGGCCCCGGGGGACCTGGTTTACGTCCTGGGCATGACCCGGGACGAGCTCGGTGCATCGGAGTACTATGAACACCTCGGGCATGTGGGACTCCGCGTGCCCGGCCTGCATCCCGAGCCGTGCCTGGCCTGCTACCGGGCGTTGCACCGGGCGATCCGGCAAGGGCACGTGGCTTCCTGTCATGGGGTATATCGGGGCGGGCTAGGGGTTCACCTGGCGTTGGTGGCCATGGGGAGCCGGCTGGGCATGGCCATTGATCTGTCTAAGATCCCGGGCTCCGGGGGGCTGCGTCCCCACACGCTGCTCTATTCAGAGTCCCCGGGGCGTTTTATCGTCACCGTTGCTCCCGAGGACCGTTCAGCCTTTGAGGCGCTGATGCGCGATGCGGCGTTTGCCTGTGTGGGCACGGTGTCCGAGGGGCAGGACCTGGTGATCGGAGACCCGGACCGGCCGGCGTGGATTCGCTTGAGCGTCACCCGGCTTTTGAGCGCCTGGAAGGGCCCGTTTGGAGGCTTGATATGAGCCGGACAGATCCGCACAAGAGAGACGTTCGGGCCCTGCGGGTGCATATCAACGCCCTGATTGCCGGGGAGGCTTCCTTGGAATCCTATGATATTCTGGTTTTTGACGGGGGCTTTAGCTGGGGCGATGACCATGGCGCAGGTGTCTTGGAGGCGGTTCGCCTGAAGTATAACCTTGGCACGGCACTCCAGCGCTTTATCCGGGACGGCAAGCTCATCCTGGGGATCTGCAACGGGTTTCAGGCCCTGGTCAATCTGGGCTTTCTTCCGGGCCTTGACGCAGACTATGAGACCCGTCGGGTGGCCCTGACCTTCAACGACTGCGGAAATTTCCGGGACGACTGGGTATACCTCGCGGTGGATTCGGCCTCTCCGTGTGTCTTTACCCGCGGCATTTCCCGTCTGGAACTTCCCGTGCGCCACGGCGAGGGCAAGTTCTACGCTTCGGCAGAGACCATCGGGCGACTTGTCGAGCAAGGCCAGATCGTGCTCCGGTACGCCTTGCCGGACGGCGCACCTGCCGGCGGCAAGTTCCCTTACAACCCCAATGGGTCGCTTGATGACGTGGCGGGTATCTGCGATCCCACGGGCCGCATCTTCGGCCTCATGCCCCACCCCGAGGCCTTTCATCACTGGACCAACCACCCCGACTGGACCCGTACCAAGACCTTGCGCAAACGTGAAGGGAGACCGCCGGCCGACGATCCTCCGGCGGCCCTTCATATTTTCCAAAACGCGGTGGACTATATAAAAAAACAGACCGCTTAGGGATACAGGCTCTTCTCTATTAGCACCTGATACCGAGGTTTCGCCTTGGACTCATTTATGAAAGAAACTCTGAAATGAGAGGCCTTAATTCCCAACCCGGACGAACGGAACCAAAAAAAATTTATCACGAAAACGCGAAAGCACGAAAGCCTCAATGTCTTTTATTTCGTGCTTTCAATCTTTCGTGCTTTCGTGATCATCTTTTAAAGTTTTCGTTGCAAAAAACGCATATTGTTCTCAATGCGTGAGCCGCAATTTGAATCGAGTTTCTTAAGAGGGGTGACCCAAGACCGAGACCTCCATTCACAGATCTTGATACACTGGTCTTCCCCGGGTTGCGAAGACGGGCTCACCGAGCCACCATCTCCAATTTTGCCACTCTGCCTTGTCGTCCCGGAAATTTTTGTCTTGACATCCCCAATATGTTGTGGTTTTGAATGGCTCCGCCCCCAATATGGGGCGGTTGGTACCGGAAAACCACAGTCGTAACCCGGTTCAAAAAATGTGGATTTGACTTTTTGACAGACCAACAACCCGTGACAGGACTTTAAAAAGATCTCACCCGGGAGGGACATCCAATGGGAGAATTGCTTGATCTTGCGCACCATGACCACGAATCATTATCACAGCGGGTGCCGGTGGTTCCTGTGAGCGCCGAGACCACGGATATGGCCCTTTTCGTCCATACATCGCAAGAGGCCATTGACGGCTGGGACCGGGCCAAAATCGTCAATGCCCTGATCCGGGAGGCCGGGGTGGGCCCGTCTGTGGCCGAGGCCATCAGCCTGGAGGTTCAGGATATGATTGTGGCTTCGGGCATTTCTACGGTGACCGCCCCGCTGATCCGGGAATTGGTGGACGCCAAGCTCATTGAGCGGGGCATGGAAGAGGCCAGGAAGCGGCATACCCGCCTGGGAGTCCCGCTTTTTGATGCCGAACAGATCATCATGCACCCCAACAAGGAAAACGCCAACGTGCCTCACGGGCCTGAGGCGACGAACCTGACGCTGGCGGAAAGCATCAAAAAGGAATACGCCCTTCTGAACGTATTTCCGTCCCGGGTGGCCGAGGCGCACATGCTCGGGGCGATTCATTTGCATGACCTGGGCTTTATCGATCGGCCATATTGTTCGGGACAATCGTTGGAGTACCTCAAACGTTTCGGCCTGAACTTGCCGCATTCCCTGGCCATGGCAAAACCCGCCAGGCATGCGGAGGTCCTCCTGGCCCACATGGTTAAGTTTGCAGCCGCGCTCCAGAGCAACTTTGCCGGGGCCATCGGCTGGGATGCGGTGAATTTGTTTTTTGCGCCTTACCTGGAGGATCTTGATGACCGGAGTGTCAAGCAACTGGCGCAAATGCTGATCTTTGAGTTCTCTCAGCAGGCCGTAGCCCGGGGCGGCCAGGCGATCTTTACGGACATTAACCTGTATTGGGAGGTGCCGAGGCACTTCGAGTCTGTTCCGGCCATCGGCCCCGGGGGGATGTATACGGGCAAGACCTACGGCGATTACGAAAAAGAGGCGCAGCGGTTCGTGTGGAAGCTCTTTGAGGTGTACAAGGAAGGTGACGGGGCCGGTCGGCCGTTTTTCTTTCCAAAACCCCTGGTTCACATCACGGAAAAGTTCTTCAGAACCCCGGGCCACGAAGCCTTTTTGAACCTGATCTGTGACGTGGCGGCAGACAAGGGCAACACGTATTTTGTCTTCGACCGGGGAAGTACGGCTAAAATTTCCGAGTGTTGCCGCTTGAGTTTCAAGCTGGACCAATCCGACCTTGAAGACGCCCGGGAGCCCTGGAAGATGCGCTACTGCGCACTTCAAAACGTGACCCTGAACCTGCCCAGGCTGGCCTACGAGGCGCACGGCGACGATGCCGGGCTGTTTTCCAGGCTGAACAATTTGATGGAAGTCGCCGCAGAGGCCCATCTGGCCAAGAAGCGCTTCATTGAGCGGTTGCTTTCTCATAAGGACACCGGGCCGTTGAGCCTTCTCAATATGGACCTGGACGGCACCCAGTATCTGAGGATGCACCGGGCGACCTTCCTGCTCGGCATGGTGGGGCTCAACGAACTGATCCAGTCTCACACGGGCCGTGAAATGCACGAATCTCCGGAATCAGTTAAGTTTGGCCTTAAGGTGATCGCGCACATGAAACTGCTGGCCGATCAGCTCAGCCGCCGTTACAAGATGCGCTTCGTACTGGAACAGACCCCGGCGGAAAGCACGGCCTACCGTTTTGCCAAGCTGGACCTGAAACACTTTCCCGGGGTGGCATCACGGGTGGTCAAAGGGGCACGGGACCTCGGAGAGGTGTATTATACGAACTCCACCCTGTTTAACGTCGGGGCTCCGGTCAACCCGGTTGAGCGGGTGACCCTTGAGGGGCGGTTTCATCCCCTGATCGAGGCGGGGGCCTTGACCCACGTGTGGCTCGGGGAATCCCGGCCCCCTGCGGCTTCTTTGGCGGATTTTGTGGTCAAGACGTTCAAACGGTCCAAGAATGATCAAATCGCCTTTTCCCCGGAGTTTACCAGTTGCAAGATTTGCGGCCGCGTGACGCGCGGCCTTCGTGATGCGTGTTCGTTTTGTGGCAGTCCGGAAGTGGATGGAATCACACGGATTACCGGATACTTCACCACGATTTCCGGTTGGAATAAGGGAAAAGTCGGGGAACTCAAGGACCGGTATCGCAACCCGGGACAGTTTAAGGAGACGTGCCTTTAACTTGTTTCCATCCATAAATGGCCCTTTTTCCTCTGAGCGGCGTTCTCCGCGGGTTTCCGCCTGCGACGTACGCAAAGACCGCATCGGCGGAAATCCTTATGCGGCCTTGCTCAGAGAAAAAACTGCTCATTTATGAATTGGTCCGCCTGAGGCGGAACGTCGTTGCCCGTCAATTTTTTCCCATTCGTGGATGGGCACTAACTTATGGATGGA
>JAFDGP010000453.1 GCA_019309245.1 Deltaproteobacteria bacterium
CGTATCATTTGCAGCCTTTAGCGGTGACTGGCACCAGCTTCATACAAATGTTGAATTTGCAAAAAACGGCCCGTTCGGTGAGCGGATAGCTCACGGGTTCTTGGTCCTCTCTGTAGCCTCCGGGCTCATTGGGCTTGAGGGAATGGCGATTTTGGCCTTCTATGGAATGGATACGGTCCGGTTTGTGGGGCCGACCAGGATTGGGGACACGATTCATCTTGAGATGGAAGTGGTCGAAAAAACAGACAAGAATGAAAAGAGCGGGATCGTCTCCCTTAAGATTACTATCAAAAATCAGAAAGAAGAGCTACTGGCCGTTTTCATTATGAAACTGCTCATAGAGAAAATTGCTCGGCACTGATCCATTACGGTTTACGAACGGCAGATCAAATGGGGATGAACTAACACACGTAGATCAGGGAGACCAATTTTTCACACCATAACGTCATGGAACCTGAAATCTACGACCTTATGAACGTCCTCAAAGTTTGAAATATTCCCGGTTAGCACTCATCCAGTACATTTAAGACGAATGATGCATTATGCGCTTCAATTCCTCCAGTTCTAAATTCTCAACACACCGTGTGGTGATTCCTGGCATTCCCGATTCAGGTCAACCGACAGGCAAATGCCCAGCACCTTGCGGGTATCGGCAGGGTCGATAATGCCGTCGTCCCACATCTCCGAGGTGGAGTAGTAGGCGCCGCTCTTTTCCATGTAATCCAGGGCGATGCCGTCGTAAATCTTCTGCACGTCTTCCTCGGGCAGGCTCTTGCCCTGGCGCTGCAGGGCCTTGAGCCGAATTTGAGTCAAGGTCTTTACCGCCTGTTCCATCCCCATCACCGAGATCTGCGCATTGGGGTACGAGAACAGGAAGCGGGCATCGTAGGCGCGGCCGCACATGGCATAGTTTCCGGCACCGCATGATCGTCAGTTTCGGCACATCCAGGTTGGTCTGCACCATCAACATTTTGGCACCGTCCTTTGTGATGCCGCCATGCTCGTAGGCCTTTCCGATCATAAAGCCGGTGATGTTCTGAAGAAAGATGATCGGCACCCTGTCCCGGTTGCACAACTGCAAAAACTGGGTGGATTTCTGGGCGCTGTCGGAAAACAGGACCCCGTTGTTGCCGACAATACCTACCTTCCAGCCATACAGGAAGGCAAAACCACACACGGCGGTGGTGCCGTAATCCGGCTTGAACTCGTGAAACCGGCTGCCGCCTCACGCATATCGAACTGTTTTTTCACGTCGTCGGGAATAATGCCGTGGAGTTCCACGGGATCGTAGTAGGGCTCCTCAGGCTCTCTCCGCTCCACCGCCACCTTGGTTTCACGGGGGAAGGTGCCCACGATCTCACGCACGAGAGCCAGGCCTTCCTGTTCGGAATCCACGGCATAGTCGGCAGTACCGCTGATTGAACTGTGTACCTGCGGTGACCTCTTCTCCGGTGGCGGCCTTGACCAATGGTGGCCCCCCCAAAAAAACTCCGCCGGTGCGCCGTACCATGATGGAGTAATCGCACAGGGTGGGCACATAGGCCCCGCCGGCTGTGCTGTGCCCCAGCACCAGCGCCACCTGTTTCACCCCAATGGCACTCAGCACACACTGGTTGCGAAATATGCGGCCGGCCATGTACCTGTCCGGAAATAGCCCCGACTGCAACGGCAGAAAAGCACCGGCCGCATCCACCAGATGGACCATGGGAATGCGATTCTCAATAGCGACATCCAGGGTGCGCACCATTTTCTTCACGGTGAGCGGATACCAGGCACCCCCATTGATGGAACTGTCACTGGCCATCACCAGGACCTCGCGGCCACTGACGATGCCCACACCTGACACCAGCCCGGCGGACGGAACCGTACCGTCATAGGCCATGTTGGCCGCCAGGGTGGAAAGCTCCAGAAACGGCGTGCCGGGATCGAGGAGCAGATCGATACGCTCCCGAACCAGTAGTTTTTTTTGCTTGCGCAGGCGTGCGATGTCGCGCTCCGGACGCTCGAAACGGGCCTTTTGCTGGCGCTCTTGCAGCTCCGCCATAAGCGCACGGTTGTGGCGCTCGTAGGCACGAAATTCGGCGGACTGGGTATCCACATTGGACTTGATGCGGCGCATTTACTACTCCTCTTTTTCTTTTAGTGTAACCAGCGCCGCGTTCTTGTCGAATGTATCTCCCGGTTCAAAATGAACCTCGGACACCTCGCCGTCACGGGTAGCTGTAATCACCGTCAGAATTTTCATACTCTCAATGGTGATCATGGGCTGGCCCTTGGAGACCAGTTCACCGGCGGCCACATGGACTTCCACTATGGTGCCGGGCATAGGGGCTCGGGCGGTGTTGCTGCTGCCGCCGGCCTCCTGTGCTGCCTGCTCCACCGGATCCACAATCCGCAGGGTGAACGTACGATCAAAGGCACGAATATAGGCTGTTTCGCCCTTGACAGCCAACTGTATGTCTGCCCGCTGATCTCCCAGTTGAACGGTGCCTTTGCATTCCGTTCCCACGGTCAGCGCAGCAGGTTGGGGTTCGCCATCTCCCACCTGCAGGCGCCACTCGCCGGGTTGACCAAAAACCGTTACGGTATAATGTTCGTCGAGTAAATCGATTCGACGTTTCATATCAGTTCCTCCAGCTCCCATGCGACCAGGGGGACGTTATGTTGCGAGTCTTATTATGTTGTGTGTTTGGAGAGAGGTGAGGGTGTGGTACCCCGCCTATCCCGCCCAAGGATTGATAAATCCGTACCCCGCCTTAC
>JAFDGP010000101.1 GCA_019309245.1 Deltaproteobacteria bacterium
CGCATTCACGCTCGAGCCGTTGCCGTTGACCAGCTCATAGGACCCTGTGCTTTGGTGGTTGTTGTAAACATTGTTATAGTTCACCACTGAACCGTTTCCCGCGGTAAGCTCCAGGCCGTTTGACCCGTTTTCGTGTATGTCGTTTTTCAAAATCACCGCCGGCGATGTCGCCTGACAGATCACACCCGCCTGGGTGTTGCCGTAAACCGCATTTAATGTTACCACCGCACTCATGGTATCGCTGTTGGCCCGCTGGCAGACAATACCGCTGCCGCCGTTGTCATAGACAAGGTTGTTGCAGACCTCAGCGCTCATGGTGCTCCGATAACGCCGGTTGCACCAGATGCCCGTGCCCGTGTTGTCATGCGCCTCGTTTGCGCTGACCAATATCTCAGTGGTGTAGTTCTGGTACGAATAACTGTCACAATAAATCCCCGTGGTGGCATCGTGTACCGTGTTGCCCGTCACATCCACCTGCAAAGAACTGTACTCATTGTAGGTATAGATCCCCGGGGCCCCGCTTCCCGTGCCGTCTATGGCGTTTGCCTCGATCACAAACACCGACTTGGGCTTGTTCGTGTAATTGTTGCGGGCATAGATGTAGATGCCCCGGCCTGAATTGCCGCTTAATGTGTTGCCGCTTACCGTGCTCCGCATCCGCGAACGGTTGTACGGGTACAGGGAGATCCCGTCGCCGTTGTTTCCCGTCACCGTTACATGGTCGATATCAACCTGGCTCTCAGCATAGTAATAGGTGTCCGCGTAGATCCCGTGGCTGCCGCTTCCCGTCACGCTCCCACCGGCAATATCTACATCCGTGGCACCATAATCGTGGGCGTAGACCCGAATCCCGTAGCTCGCACTGTTTGAAACCGTGTTGTCCGTAAACACCACATTGGCCTGCTGGCCCACCGTATGACTGCTCGTAGAATCATAGGCCCGGATATACACCCCGTAACTGCCGCTGCCCTCAATCGTGTTGCCAGAAACCGTCATCGTGGCCACACCGTTGGTATCCCCAAATACCCGCAGACCGTCATTGCCGCAGCCCGTGATCGTGTTGCCCGAAATCGTCCCCGTCACCGTGCTGCCGGACCCATACGCATACGCATAAATGCCCACACTGTCGTTGTTCTCAAGGTCATTTCCGGTCAGCGTAACATCGACCTGCGCACCATTATAAGCATATACATAGAGGCCTGTTCCGGAGGTTTCGGCAACGCGCGTGTTCGTGATCGAGGCGGACTGCACACCGTTTTGAACCTGAAAATACACGCCTGCTGATGCGTGTTGGACAATGCAATGAGCCAGTTCCAGCGTCTTGACGCCAAGGCCCCAGGATACGCGAATCCCACCCCAGTCACCCTTGGCCGGCGAAGGTGCTGATGACCTGAAAGTGATCTTGCTGCCCTCAGCGCCGACCGCAGACAAGGAACCATTCACGATCAACTCTGTCAGCCCGGGCGCCTCCCCGCCACCGGTATCATCGGCACCGGCCGGGAAGACGATCTCCGTGCCAGGCTCAATGGTCAGGGTCACCCCGACCGGTACGGTCACATCTCCCGTCAGTGTCACTGTACCGGACCAGGTTTCATCTCCCGGCAACGTCCCGGACGTGGTGGCGCTGTAAGAGGCCGTCACAGTGGTAAGAACAAGGGATATGGCTACCAACACCACCCAACCCAACTGCTTTCTGGAAATCCTCATCTTTTTCTCCAGCAATGACAAAAGGCCCTCTAACGATCTTCTCTTAGCAATAATTCCTACAAGGACTGTTCATTTGCCGTTTATTCAATCCGTCAGGCAAAAAAGTGTTTTTTAGTGTTCAAGTCTTGCGCCAAAATGGCATTTAAAAACAATTCGATTTAAATTCAGATGGTTATTGAAATATCCATAAGGGAAGCGACCAATCAATTGTGAAAAAAAATACCAATTATTTGCAAATTAGTTCTCAGAACGGAGAAATGGTGCCACATTCGGCAACTGCAAGCTCGCACACAAAGAGGATCGGAAAGGCGTTGTCGAAAGGGACCCGATACCCGCTTGAAAGGACAGCAGATGAAGCTTGCTGCTTGGTGGTGGTAGGTGTCTTTTTACCTGTCGTGCCGGACTTTGTCAAGGTTGGATACCGCGATCATTGTTTGTCGGCCTTTTCCTTTGCAAAGTCCCGGGCCTTTTCGGCGAATTCCCTTAGCCGGTCATCAACCCGGCGAAACAGGGTCCCCTTGGCATAGGTGCCGCTCTTGAGCCTTTTTCCGGCCCGCATGCCGGTCAGGATCTCAATGCCCTGTTCCACCGTTTTGATGGGATAGATATGGAACCGCTTTTTGGCGACCGCGTCCACAACCTCTTGTTTGAGCATGAGGTCCTTGACGTTTTTCCGCGGAATGATCACCCCCTGCTCGCCGGTCAACCCCTTATGCCTGCAGATATCAAAAAATCCCTCAATCTTTCGGGTCACACCCCCCACGGGCTGAATCTCTCCTTTCTGGCTCACAGAACCCGTCACCGCGATTCCTTGACAGATGGGTACATCGGCCAGTGCGGAAAGCAGCGCAAACAACTCCGTGCTCGACGCGCTGTCTCCGTCCACCATGCCGTAGGTCTGCTCAAAACACAGGCTTGCGCTCAGGGCCAGAGGCCTGTCTTGGGCAAAGTGCTCCCGCAGGTAGCTGCTTAAGATGATCACCCCTTTGGTGTGAATGTTGCCGCTCAGACGCGATTCCCGGTCGATGGTAATTACGCCGTCTTTTCCGATCGACACGTTCGCCGTGATCCGGCCGGGTCTGCTGAACACGTGGTCGCCGGTCTGTAAAATGCTCAGCCCGTTGACCTGCCCCACCTTCCGGCCCTCGGTCTCAACCCAAAAAACGTCTTTTTTGATCAGTTCCTGAATGCGCTCTTCCAATAGGTTTGACCGGTATCGTTTCTTCTCGATCGCCTTTTCTACATGACTGGCGCGAATCTGTTTCGCATTGGCAAGCCCCGCCCAGTAATTCGCCTCCTTGATGATGTCTCCGATCGCGCCGAGCCGCAGGGTGATCTTATCCCGGTTTCCAGTCAACTCCATGCTGTATTCAATCAGCCGGGCCATGCCGGTACGATCCACATGCCGGAGGTTTTCCTCCTGGCAAAACCGGGCGAGGCATTCGATGGACTCTCGAACACTGGCCTTGGTGCGGTCTGTTTGGTCATCAAGGTGGGCCTTGATCTTGAACATCTGCTTGAATCGATCGTCATACAAGTAGAGCAATTCATAGATATAGGGATCTCCGGTGACCACCAGCTTGACATCCAGGGGAATGGGCTCGGGCTTCAAGGTTCGGGTGGTAATAATCCCGTACATCTCCCCGAGGTCCTCGATCTTGACCTCCTTGTGCCTGACCGCCCGCTTCAAGGCCTCCCAGGAAAAATACCATTTCAGGATATCGGTCGCCTTGAGAACCAAGTAGCCCCCATTGGCCTCATGGACCGCGCCGGGCTTGATCATGGTAAAGTCCGTGATCAAGGCTCCGTACACGGCCTCTTTTTCAATCCGCCCGAACAGCGCCGGATAGGTCGGGTTGGAGGTATAGACCACCGGGGCGCCTTTTGCATCCGCGTTGTCTATCAGGACATTGACCCGGTAATTGTTCAAGACCGGAGGCCAGAGCATACCGGGGATCGGAGGATGAGGCGGTTTTTCCTCTTTGGGTTTCCGAAAATCGCCCATGTGCTCCAGCACATCGCTCTTTACCGCTTCCAGGTATTCAATGACATGGGGATGGGCCTTGAATTTCTGAAAAATCGGCTGCATCTGCCTGCCCACAACGCCGAGGGCCACCTTCTCATCCATTTTTTCAAGCTGTTTCCTGAATGCGGCCTCCAGGTCGTTGATTTCGGCCATGGACTGGTTCATCTCTATAGACAGGTGATCACCCCGATCCCGCAACGCCTTTTTCTGCTTCGGGGTATAGTTGGCCAGCTCCTCGGGAGGGATCACCTTGCCGTCTTTTCCCGGAATAATGGAGACCCCTTGAGGGTCCATCTGCAATAAAAATCCCTCCTTTTCAACCCGCGTCCTGAGCGCGTCGATGATCTTGCGGCGCTGGTTCTCGAACTCCTGTCGCAAGACCTGAGACTTGTACCGGTAGTCATCCGTATTAAAGGCCGCACGGATGGCACCCTGAAGCCCATGAATAAAGCCCTCCATAGCCTTTTTCAGCACCGTGGCCCACCCGCCCGGGAGCCTGAGTGCCCGGGGCTTGTCGGGTTCCTTGAAATTGTGAACGTAGCACCAGTCCGGTGGGGCTGGGTGCTTTTTCGCCACCTCTTCCAAAAACGACCTGGCAATATAGGTGGCACCGGTGTCGGTCCTGCCGGCCACATAGATGTTGTATTCAGGATCATCCATACCGATGCCGAACCGAATGGCTTCGATCGCCCGGTGTTGTCCCACCACACCGCGGGAGACCGGACACAGTTGTTTTGTGGAATGAACCGGCAGGGTCTTGGGATCAATCCGAAAACGCAAATCCTTTGTCGATAGCTCGCGAAATTGCCTGGGCATGCTTTTGCTCCTCTGACAGGCTAAAATCAAATGATGGTCATTGGCGCGAATGTTCGCGCCTCCGGGCGACCTTTTCATACAATGCCGCATACTTGCGGGCGGGCTCGTCCCAGGAAAAATCGGCCTGCATGGCGTTTTGCACGACGGTCGCCCAGGCCTTCCGGTTATTGAACACGCGCACAGCCCTGGTGATCTGTTCCAGAAAGGCCCCCGCGTCAAAGTCCGTAAACTTAAAACCGGTCCCGTGGCCCGTCACCGGGTCGAACCCGCTCACGGTATCCTCCAGGCCACCCGTGGCCCGCACGAGCGGAATGGTCCCATATCGCAAGGCATAGATCTGGGTCAGGCCGCAAGGCTCGTACCGGGAAGGGGCGAGAAAGATATCCGCACCGGCCATGATCCGGTGGGCCAGCGGTTCATCGAATCCGATTCTGACCGCGATGTTTTCCGGATACTTTTCTCTATAGGCATCCAGGGGAGCCCGAAACGCACTCCCTCCCGAGGCCAGCACCACCAACCCCGCATCAAGCCCGACCAGGGCTTCGATCACCTCCAGGAGCAGGTCGTAACCCTTTTGAACCGTGAGGCGGGAAACCAGGGCAAACAGGGGCCGGGATATCAGGCTGTCGCGCAGCCCCATCTCCCGGATAAGGGCCAGCTTGCAGATGGATTTGCCGTCAAGATCTGCGATGCCATACGGCGCGGCAATGTGGGGATCGGCGGTTGGATTCCAGTCTCCATAATCCACGCCATTGAGAATACCGGACAAGTCCGCGGCTCTTTGGGCGAGAATACCTTCCATCCCCATGCCATACTCAGGGGTCTGGATCTCCCGAGCATATGTGGGACTGACTGTGGTGACGGCGTCCGCATAGAGAATCCCCGCCTTCAACAGGCTGATCTTTCCCCAATACTCGACCCCGGCCGGATGAAACGTGCCGGCTGGCAGACCGGACGCAGGCAGAAGCTCCGGGGGAAAAATTCCCTGGTATCCCATATTATGGATCGTAAAAATCGAACCCGTGCGGGACAAAAAGGGATCCGCGGCATAAAGAGTCTTTAGGAACGCCGGGACCGGGCCGGTCTGCCAGTCGTGACAGTGTATGATATCGCACTCAAACCCAAGAGCCCTTGCAAAAAGCAAGGCAGCCCGACTGAAAAACGAAAACCGTTCCAGATTATCCGAGTAATCTCCATTACCCGAGGTATACAGATGGTCTCGATCGAAAAACGCGTCTCTTTCAATAAAATAGACGATCCCGTCATCCTTGGCCCGGGTCGCCCGAACATTACAAGTGAGATTCTCGCCTCCCGTGGGCACCTCAAGCCCGCTCAAAACGGTTTCCGTGGGCACCTCTTTTTCCCGGACCGTGCGATAATAGGGAAGGGCCACCCTGACGTCTATGCCCAGCCTGCGCAATGCCCCGGGCAGGGTCCCCGCCACATCAGCCAATCCCCCGGTCTTGGCATACGGCGTTACTTCCGGCGAAAGAAAAAGGACCTTTAATGCCTTCTCCACGCCACCTCCTTATCGGCACACATCATCAAATCGCGATTTGATGACAGATCCGGACGAGCTGGAACCAACTTTATCACGAAAACACGAATGGACGAGAACACGAAAGCCTCAATGTCTTTTATTTCGAGCTTTCGTGTTTTCGTGGTTATCTTTTAAAGTTTTTTGTCCCAAAATTTGAATTGAGTTTCTTAAGAGGGTTAACGCCCTCACCGCCTGCAACAACCAGCAACACCCGAAGGTCCATCACATTGGTGTCCGTGGGTCCGGTCTTGATTAAATCTCCCAGCCTTTCAAAAAAATGATAAGCGTCATTGTCGGCCAAAAACGCCTCCGGCACCAGTCCCATCTCACGGGCCCGCCGGTCCGTCAGGCCGTCGGCAACAGCCCCTGCCGCGTCCGTGGGTCCGTCCGTGCCGTCTGTGCCGCCGCTTAAAACCACCACATGTCGCCATCCCGAAAGAGCGATTGCTCCCGCCAGGACAAATTCCTGGTTTCGGCCCCCCAGCCCTGCGCCCTTCAGGGTCACCGTGGTTTCGCCACCCGAAAGAACACAGGCCGGGCTGGAAACGGGATGGCCGGTCTTAAGGATCTCTTTTGCGATGCCGGCATGAACCCGCGCCACGTCCGCGGTCTCTCCCTCCAGCATACTGGATAAAATAATCGTCCGGTATCCCAGGGCCAGGGCTTTTTTTTCCGCAGCCAGAATACACCCGACGTTGCTGCCGACAATGACGCTCCTGGTCCCCTCAAAGATAGTATCACCGGGCTTGGGGGTCTCGGCGGCCTTTCCTTCAAGGCCCCGTCTTATATGGGCCGACACAGCTGCGGGCACCTTGTCGGAGATGTTATATCGTTCAAATACCTCCATGCAGGTGGCGAACGTGCTTGAATCCGGCACCGTCGGGCCGGACGCGATTACATCCAGGTCATCTCCGACCACGTCGGAAAGTATCAGGGTCACCAGCACCGCGGGTGAGACGGCCCGGGCCAGACCACCTCCTTTGACCAATGACAAGTGCTTGCGCACCGCATTGATTTCATGGATGGTCGCCCCGCATGCCAGAAGGACCTTTGTGACGGCCTGCTTGTCGGCAAGGCTCACGCCCTTTACGGGCAACGGCAGCAGTGCGGACCCGCCACCCGAAAGCACACAAATAACCAAATCCCCTCCCTGAGCCCGGGTGGCCATTTCCAGGACCGCTCGAGCCCCTTCAAGTCCAGCGCTGTCCGGCACCGGGTGCCCGGCCTCCACCAGCCTGACCTTGCTCAATGGGGCGACATGACCGTATTTGACCACGACAACACCGGCCGTGATGCGATCTCCCAAGATCTCTTCCAGGGCCTTGGCCATAGAGCCCCCCGCCTTTCCGGCGCCGATGACATAGATATCTTTGAACCGTGAAAGATCGTACGTGCTCTGATCAACCATGAACCGATCCGCTTCTCGGCTGCAATGTCGGCGAACCGCTGCTTCCGCCTTGACGGCATTCACCCCGGCCGTAAAAATATCAAGGGCGTCTTTTCGCATTCTGGTTAACGGGACTTCCATTTCCTACCACCTACACCCCCCCGGTTGCGAGGCGATCAATCTGGCAAAATGAAATAAAACATGTTGCCGTCGGTAACCGCCTCATAGCCTGCGGTCCCCCCATGAATTTCCACGGCGTTTTTGACAAACGCCAGCCCGTGCCCGGTACCCGGCCGTTTCACGCTTCCAGAACCTCGATACCCTTCTTCGAAGACATGTTTTCTCTCTTGTTCAGGAATGTGGGGGCCGGTACTGAATACATCATACCGCGTGCCGTGTTTTCCCGGTCCGAAATAGTCTTTGAGCCTCTTTTTGCCAAAGCGGACCGCCTTTTTGACCGAACCGTCATCCGTCACAACCTCCCGGGTATATTTCAGCGCATTTGAGAAAAGGTTGCTGTAGACCTGGGCCATGAGCCCCACGTCCACGACGGCGACGGGTTGCTCATCCGAGGGTTTCCCAAAGGCATCGATGACCTCAATGCCCTTTTTGGCAAAGCGCTCGGAAAAGCGTTCAAGTTGCGGGAGGATCACATCCTCTTTCATGTTACATTTTTTGGTCCGAAGCGTCAGGCGCCCTTCGTCAAAATGGCTCTTGCGCAACAATGTTTCCAGGAAAAGGCTCGAGTTCTCATATTGCTTCTTAATATTGTAAAAGGCTTCCGACAGGCCCCGGTTCACTTCCTTAAATTCCGCCAGGAGGTCGGCCATGGCGGCAGATCCCTCTCCCGTCGAGCTGTGAATCTGGGCCCCGAGTGCCT
>JAFDGP010000102.1 GCA_019309245.1 Deltaproteobacteria bacterium
TTGAAATGGCGCCCGGGTAGACACCGAAGTCGCTTTGCATTTCTTCGGGAGACTTGAAGTAAAGCTGGTCGGTTTGAAATTTGAGCCGTTTTTTTTCATGAACGGTCTTTTGCGTCTGAATACACAACAACACGTCATGGGCGCGTGCATCTTCCGGACTCAAATAATGACAGTCATTGGTCGCTACCAGGGGAATCGAAAGGCTCCGGCTTATCTCCAACAAGGCCTCGTTGACCGTATCCTGCACAGCGATACCGTTGTTCTGGACCTCGAGATAGAAATTCCCCTCTCCGAACATGGCCTCATAGGCCCGGGCAACCTCAGCGGCCCAGTCTTGTCGGCCGGCCTGGATCAATCGTGGAATCTCCCCGTGAAGACAGGCACTCAACGCAATCAGCCCGTCGCAACATTCAGCTAAAATAGCCTTGTCGATGCGTGGTTTGTAATAAAACCCTTCCAAGTGGGCGGCCGTCACCAGCTTGCACAGGTTGCGATATCCCTGTTTGTTTTTTGCAAGCAAGATCAGGTGATGCGTTCCCCCCTTTTGGCCGGCGCCTTTATCAAAGCGGCTTCCCCGAGCCACGTAGACTTCGCAACCGATGATAGGCTTGATCCCGGCTGCGTAAGCCTTTTCGTAAAACTCGATAACCCCGTACATGCTGCCATGGTCCGTAATGGCCAGGGCGTTCATCTGAAACACTGCAGCGCGTTCCAGAAGGGGGTCGATACGGATCGCCCCATCGAGCAGGCTGTACTGGGTATGCACGTGAAGGTGAATAAACTCGGAGGACATTTAATTCAAATTTGAAGTTGTTGTTTCTTTAATTGCAAACACTTATAAAATTTCAGGTACTGTTTTTCCGCAAGAAGCTGCAATGGTTTGTACCACAAGGGGATTGAGCTTGTCCACTTCTACCCAATTTTGGGCTGAAAAGCAAGATGTGGAGTGTCAGAATTCGAAAACCGCTATATGTAGGGCTGGGGTAGACCTTTTAGCAACGATCATGACACCGTCTGAGGGGCACAGGCGCCGTTTATGGATGAAAACGCGCTAATAAGGCAAAGGGGGCTGGAACAGCCGCCTGGAAGGAACGGCCCAAATGTCGGGGCCATCGAGGGCCTGGATTTTATCACCAGTGTATACCACAAGGCCTCCCAACCACCTTTCTGACAGGGTTAGTGTAACGTCTTTTCTGTAATTTCGTTTCAGGCCACCTCTATGGAGGCGGGGCAACAGGTCAGTTCGTCTCGATTTTTCGTTTGAGGAAGCTGAATTGATACTCAATATAATAGCTCCTCAAATCTTCTTCGATCACCGATCCCAGGGTGACCTTAAAGTCCTGCGCCTTGAACCTGTCTTACTGCTGTAAAAGGGCGTGCTTTCGAGAATGAGAGAGTCCTGGCAGAGGTATGCCCTGGCGCAGAATAAATTCCACGTCAAATGCATCTCTTATCTCACTACGATCCAACAATGCCGCGACTTTATACATCAGGGCCTGTTTGAGGGTATGGGCCCTTACCAGGACCTGGCGGGTGCTAAACGGGAATAGGCAATCTTGTGTTCAAAGTCACAATCCCTTGGCTCTCGCCGGACCTCAATGTTAAGCCTTTTCGGAAAATGAGAGGACCGGATTTCTACCAGGACCATGTAATGTTCGATTCTGGCATCGGTGATTTCATAATAGTTCAGGGCCGTCATCAGCGAGATGTAGGACGGGACTTGAATCAAGTTGGCAATGCAAAACCTCTCCTCCAAGGACATGGCAGACCAGCTCTCAGCAATACATATAGATTCTGCTTGATCCGTAGCAAAATCCCTGCTCTGACCTAACGTGAGGCTGCCACCTTTGCTGCATTCTGAGAAATATTGAGGGCACGGGCAATGTCCCGGCAGCCAAAGCAGGTTTTCTCTATTTTACGGAGATCCAGCGTTTTCATGAAATACAACAACTTAACAGTTTTGTTAATTTATTGTATCTACCCTGTGAGGAAATGCAATGGTTTTGTGAAGGAAGAGCGCGCTTACCGCCTTGGGGCTGCCATGAGGGCGTGGCCCCAAAATCCACTGCCGAAAAGGCAAAGCAGATGGAGGTAATATCAAAAACTCACCTGTTTGGCCAAACGCTATGGCTCTGAACGCCTGGAAGCTGCCTGCGGCCGAGCCCTTGTCATCAGCGGATACTCATACAAAAACGTGGAGTCCATCCTCAAATACCAAGCTTTTGGCTTAGTTGGTTCCAAGGCCGTCTACATAGCGCTCGATCAACCCCGAAAGCCCACCAAATGGAACACTGATCCCAGAACACGGCGGCTCTGTCGCAAATGAACTGTATGCAAGACAAATGCAGGGGTTGTTGTGGCTTTCGGGAAAAAAAGTCTTGCGGTCTCAGCCTTTGATCCAAATTGGACTTGACCAGGCCCCTTGGCCCTCGTCGGTTTCAACTCGAACATAGTACATCCACCATACGCCTTCTGGGATGTCGGCAGTTCGATTGTAAGAGCCTGTAAACTTCCACCCAACATCATCCTCTTTGACGATACATTGATATTCATATGGATCGTTTGGATCCTTCTTGAGCATCTTGTAGATCCTGACCTTCGTTATGTTACTGAGCGCGGCCACCTTCACGGAAATATTCAGGTTGGTCTCGCCAAAAAGCTTCTTGCCCATGGGGTTGTCATTGATAGAAAAGCGCAAGTAAATCTTTTCGCCACTGGTGGCATAGGTCCGTCTGTTTTGCAATGCACCCCAGATCTTGTCACGACGGTTCCCCTGCTTCGCCAAAACCGCGGCCAAGCCCCCCGCATGAGCTATATCTTCTGTCCACTTTCCGATTCCGGGTTGACCCAGGTGGTTGTCGGTTGAACCGATCACGCCCATCTTGTAGCCGTTAGCCCATGCGTACCGATACGTGTGCCTCTCGAGTGCCGACCACTTTGTCTCCGTGCCTTCAAAAGCCCTCAAGCAACCGTCATTCTTATGTGAATAGATTTCGCCAATCTTTTGATACCTTTTTTCCCCGTCGCTGGGTTCTAACGAGGATATCCAGGGTCTATATTCCGATGACATCACGTGAGGAATGACGAGCACATCGCTTATTTCTTGGGCATCCAGTTTTCCGAAAAGATCCTCCAGTTCTTCCCATATTTCCTCCGATTTTAACTTGCTGAAGAAACACTGGCCGTCGGGATTCTTGTACAGCACTACCCTGTGGCCTGGACTCGGATTTCCACCGGAATTCTTGTTGTTTGTCCACTCATATGCATAAAAACAAACCAAGTCCGGAAACTTGCTAGAAAGCTCTGGTTCAACACGGCCCGTCCAAATGGCCTTGTCATTCTCCCATGCTGGTTGCACCGCTCCTGGACCGCCCTGAGGATCACCTACATCACTGAAAGCGTGGTCGTGGTCTGAAAGAGCCAGAAAGTCCAACCGCATCATCTCTGCCGCATATCGATAGCACTCATCAGGCGTTACATACTCACCCCTGTGATCCCCGAATCCACCCGAATCCACATCGGCATTGGAATGAAAATGCAGGTCTCCAAAGTAGATCCTATATTTGGGTTCTTTGTCATGCACATAGCAAGGATTCGAGTAATACGAAACTCCATTGACCGTGGCCACTATTCTCAGGAATCCTTCGTCCTCGCAGTACACCCCATTGAAGACGTGAACTCCGTGATCCTTATTCTCATCATAGGCCTCGCCTCCGGTAAATACATACTCGTCGGGCATTTCGTGGACCCTGCGCTGTGTCGGTTCCCAGGAGAATGAAACATTGCCTTCAAAGGAAGTACAGCGATTTCCATATCGGTCAATGGCTATAACTGACACGTCAACAGGTTCGTTTTTTACTATATCTGCTGGCAGGAAAACCAGAAGTCTTGCGAAAGTATCTGCATCAATTCTCGTAGCGGGCCTGGCATTTCTCCCCAATAGTTCACAGTCCGTCTCTTTGGAACAAGGGGCATAGACTTTCCAGATCAACTTGCCGGGAGCCGACTCCTCACGATCATAGCGGTACCGGTAAAACGTCGATATTCTCTGAACGTAGGCTTTTCCCTGTTTTGGATAGTGAACGGTTATCTCGGGCTTTGAAATGCATTGCCATTGAATCGGCAGGGTCCCACACAAACCGGATACGGTACGGTTCACCACAGTTAGCTTCTTTCGACCGGTGGTCGTGTAGCCTTGGTCAATGTCAGGATATTCCGGAAGCTCTATACCTGGCCGTGGCTCTGGGCAGTATTCGTCGTAATAGAGCCAACACCGGGCCAAACAATCTACCAGGTCGTCATTCTCATCCTTCAAAGGAGTCCACAGCCAATCCATGGTTTCTCCCTTATCTGCAACCGGGAATCTAATCCGTATTTGCCCACCCGTCCTCAGGGATGCTGGGTGGCTCCAAAAGAATTTTAGTTGTTCTGGTGACAAGGATTCGCCAACTGTCAACGCCTCCTGTCCTATAGTGGAAGTGCAAGATCCGCGGTTACAGGAAGGCCATTGAAAAGCACGGAGTCTCTCCGGCAACAGGAGCTCCAGCCCCTGGCCAGTCAGCAAAAAGCCAGAAGCCGCTCCAGACAGCTTAAGAAAGGCCCTTCTAGTTAACATCGCTTTCCGTTCAATTCTTTTGTTTTCCATGTGTTACCTCCAATCCAGGCTCAACCACGATCACGGGTTTTCGCCCCACGAGCTTAAAAAAGAAACAGATGGTTTCTTTACAGGAGATGGCTCAATTTCGGATAAATCTAGTAAGGTTGAGTTGATAATTATACCGGGCCACTTAGGAATGTCCATACCACATTGATCGATATCTTGTCAACAGAACCATTATTTGTGTGATTTCAAATGGTTGGAACGGAGATTAATCCAACATATAATTGGGAGCTTCCTTGGTAATGATCACGTCGTGAACGTGGCTTTCTTTGAGACCTGACGACGTAATGCGCACAAACATCCCATAATGCCTCAGGGCCTCGATGTCTGCGCATCCCACATATCCCATCCCGGCTCTGAGACCCCCCACAAGTTGGTATACGCACGCCGACAAGGACCCCTTGTAAGGAACCCGGCCTACGATGCCTTCCGGGACGAGCTTGTTTTCATCTTCCATTTCGTCTTGATAATAGCGGTCTTTACTACCCTTTTTCATGGCCTCCAGAGACCCCATTCCCCGATAGACCTTGTAGCTGCGGCCCTGAAAAAAAATCGTCTCGCCGGGGCTTTCCTCCGTTCCGGCGAACAGGCCGCCAATCATTACACAATGGGCGCCAGCAGCAATGGCCTTGGTAATGTCGCCTGAAAACTTGATCCCACCGTCGGCAATGAGAGGAACCCCGGTCTTTTCGGAAACCGCTTTGCAGTCCGTAATCGCAGTGATCTGCGGGACCCCCACACCCGCGATGATTCGGGTGGTACAAATCGAACCGGGCCCGACCCCGATCTTGACACCGTCAACCCCGGCTTTGATCAACGCCTCAGCCCCTTCACCCGTGGCCACGTTACCGGCGACAAGTTCAATATCTTTAAAGGTCTGCTTGAGGCGATCAACGGCCTTCAAAACCCCCTTGCTGTGTCCGTGAGCCGTGTCCACCACAACCACGTCGGCTCCGGCTTCCAGCAACGCCTCCGCCCGGGGCAACATGTCCGGCCCGGTCCCCACGGCAGCCCCTACCCGCAGCCGTCCGAGCGAGTCCTTGCAGGCGTTGGGATACTTTTTGATCTTTTCAATATCTTTTATGGTGATCAGGCCCTGAAGGCGTCCTTTTTCATCAACAACCAGCAATTTTTCAATACGATGTTCGTGGAGCAACTCCTTGGATTCCTCCAGAGTAATCCGGCCGGAAACCGTGACCAGGTTTTCTTTGGTCATCACCTCTGACACTTTTTTATCCAAATCCGTCTCAAATCTCAGGTCTCTGTTGGTCACAATACCCACCAGGCGGTCATCTTTAACAACAGGAACGCCTGAAATCCGGTACCTCTCCATCAGGCCCAAGACATCACGGATCGGCCGGTCCGGCTCGATCGTGGTGGGATCCACGATCATGCCGCTTTCGGACTTCTTGACCTTGTCCACCTCCTGCGCCTGGCTCTTGATACTCATGTTTCGGTGAATGATTCCGATGCCCCCTTCACGGGCAAGGCTGATCGAGGTCTGCGCTTCGGTGACCGTGTCCATGGCCGCGCTGCAGATCGGGATATTAAGCGGAATATGTCTGGTCAGACGGGTGGTGACATCCACGTCCTTGGGCACGACCTGGGTGTAGGCCGGCACCAACAGGATATCGTCAAACGTCAATGCGTCCTGAATGGTAACATCCCCCATTGGGCTTCTCCTTTACCTCTCATCAGCGACCACCGGTAGAATTTGAATCCGTGCACCAGCCACCGGCGATCGTGTGGTGGCTACCCACACACGAAAACCCACCCCGGAGACGGTGTAACCTTTGGCAACAGCTCATAACAAACGACCGAACCTTTAGCAACGATTAGTTTGTTTCCATCCACAAATGGCCCTTTTTCCCCTGAGCTGCGTTCTCCTCGGGTTTCCGTCCTCAACGTAGCGCTGCTACGTCTGCGGCGTAACCCCTTGTGCGGCCTTGCTCAGAGAAAAAATGGCTCATTTCTGGACTGGAAACTCATGCCAGTACCCATTCGTTTTTTCCTGGTTCGTGGGTGGGCATCAGCGGCTCCGGCCCGCATGCCCAAGTCCGCCGCAAAAAAACGAAGTGTGCACGCCCACCACCTTACACCCCCGGCAAACTTGGTAACCGGTGGATTCGGGGTGCTTGACAAGCCCGCGGGCAAAAAATATACAGGGTTTATGTTAATCCAGATCAATCCACAAAATCCCCAACCGCGCCTCATCGCAAAAGTGGCCGACTGCCTCAAACAAGGGGGCACCATTGTCTATCCCACGGATACGTTCTACGGCCTGGGCTGTGATATCATGAACAAAAAGGCCATTGAAAAGATTTACCGATTGAAACGAAGAAATCCGAAAAAACCTTTCAGCTTCATCTGTTCGGACCTGAAAAATATCAGTCAATACGCCAAGGTCTCAAACTACGCCTACAAGACCATGAGGCGCCTGTTGCCGGGTCCGTATACGTTTGTCCTCGAGGGGTCCAAGCTGGTCCCCAAAATCATGCTCACCCAACGCAAAACAGCCGGCATCCGGGTGCCCGACCACCGCCTTTGCCTCTCCTTGGTCCGGGCCCTGGGAAACCCAGTGATCTCAACCACGGTCCCCTATCGCAAAATAGAGGAATTGTCGCATCCTTCCTTAATCCACGAGACGCTCGGCTCCCAGATTGACATGGTCATCGACGGCGGCCCGGTGCCCGGTGCCCCGTCAAGCGTTGTATCGTTGATTCACGATGAACCGGTGGTGATCCGGGAAGGCTTGGGAGATGTCACCTGTTTTGAGTAGGGGTGTTGGCTCCGGCTCGGGCGGACACCGGAGGTGCAATTAACCCTCTCTTAAAAAACTCGATTCAAATTTTGGGACAAAAAACTTTAAAAGATAAGCACGAAATCACGAAAAATTGAAAGCACGAAATAAAAGACATTGAGGCTTTCGTGTTTTCGTCCTTTCGTGTTTTCGTGATAAATTTTTTCTTTTTTGGCTCCGGCTCGGGCGGAAGGGTAATGATGGTGGGATATTACCGGCTTGCCTGGTTGACTTTTTCCACAAGGCTGGACGCCGGCTTGAAGTGGATCAGCCAACGACTCGGCACATCGACGGCCACATCCGTGCGAGGGTTTCTTGCCTTAAGCGGCGCGCGTTTTTTCACCGTCAAGCGTCCAAACCCTCTCAGGCCCACCGCCTCACCCCGTTCTAGCGCTTCCCTGAGCGAATCGAACAGGGCATCAACGACCATGGACATGTCTCGTTTGGAAATCCCGGTAAATCGTTTGACCAGCGCTTCGCACAGTTCGCTCTTGGTCATCGTCTTATCCCCGGCCCGGCAAATAAAGATATCCGAAATGGGTGGCCTCCACGGTCAGCCGGTCCACGATGCCGTCAAAGGCCTTGGAATCTAACAAGTATTCCAGAAAGGAAAACCGCCTCTTCTTTGCATAAATCACAGAAGGTTCACCCTTGATGCCTCCCAGTTTTCCGGCCAAGGCGATGGCGTCTTCCAGGTTGCCCAGACTGTCCAGCAGGCCCAGTTCAAGGGCCTGCTCGCCCGACAAGATACGGCCATCTGCAATGGCCTCAACTTTTTTTTTTGGCATCTTCCTGCCTTCAGCCACAGCGGTTACAAACTGATCGTGGATATTGTCGATAAATCCTTGCAATAGCT
>JAFDGP010000103.1 GCA_019309245.1 Deltaproteobacteria bacterium
TCTCAAAGGCGATTACGGGTGTTTTGGACTGCAAAAAGGAGGCTTGGCGCCTACCCATTTCAGGACAATGACAGAGCGCGTTCATGAAACATCCTGAAAAAACGTGTGTCCTGGGCGTTATTTCAGACACCCACGGTACATTGCTCCGCGAGGCGGTGGTAGCCCTTGCGGGCGTGGACCTAATTGTTCATGCCGGTGATATAGACTCCGCCGACGTGCTGGCTTCGCTTCAGGACATTGCCCCTGTGGTCGCAGTACGCGGAAACATGGACCGGGGCGGATGGACCAAGGATCTTTTGCGTACACAGGTAGTCAAGGTGGCCGGGGTTCGGATTTATGTTATCCACGATATCCACGCGCTTGATCTGGATCCGGCTGCAGCCGGGTTCAGTGTGGTCATCAGCGGTCATACCCACCGGCCTTCTATCAAGCAAAAGGACGGCGTGGTCTATATCAACCCGGGCAGTGCCTGGTGGCCGCGCTCTGGAGAACCGCCGACCCTAGCCATCGTTCGCGTGCGCAATGGACAAGTCCAGCCCCGGCTTGTGCACCTGGGCGCCTGAGCCGCCGGGAAGAGCGTTATCAGCAACCCCTAAGGCCGGCTTTTCCCTTGGAGAGATCCATCCCGATCTTTCCAACAGGCTGTTTTTTACGACACAAGTTATTCCCTGATATGAGAAACTCTCAATGCTGGCAGACCAGAGCGGTTTGTTGCCTCCACGACCACGTTTTTGGCTGAACAATGCGGACACCTGAAAAACACTTCTCCACCTTCTAATTCGAGATCCAGCCGGATACTTGTTTCCATTGCCACATTTCCTTTGTGATCAACTTTTTTGAAAACCAGACGCCCACATTTTAAGCATCTTTCAGCCATCAACAGCATCCTCCTTTGGATGTTATTGGGGAGGAGGTGGGATCAATCGAGAAGTCCCGCAAAAATACGAAAGGAGCCTGTTACTCCCGTGCTATCGCTGCCGAAGTGGACTGATTCAAAAAACACGAGCATAAGGAACAGAAAAATCACGGGAAAGCCGGGGCGGCTTCCTGTACGGTAAAGCCAGGAAGGGAAGCCCCCTTGATGGTTTCTAAACACAGAATAAGCGTGGTGTCAACACCGACTCGTGGGAAACGTTCACGCAAGTGTAGGCGTTGTTCGAGAGGAAGGAAAGCGTTATGTTGCAAAGGTATGCAAAATGATTTATGAGATGTCATTCGTGGAAAAAACTCACAGGGTATTTCATTCCACTTTTATGAGGAGGTTGACTATGACGGAAATCATCGATGTGACGGCCAGGGAGATTCTTGACTCAAGGGGAAATCCGACCGTGGAAGTGGAAGTCGCTGTTGCTGGCGGTTATATGGGGCGGGCGGCGGTTCCGTCCGGCGCCTCCACCGGCAAACGCGAGGCTTTGGAGCTGCGGGACAAACGCAAGAAACGCTACGGCGGAAAGGGCGTGCAACAGGCCGTATCGAACGTCATCAAGGTCATTGGGCCGGCCGTCGTCGGTATGGACGCTGCCGATCAGGCAGGCCTTGACCAGCGGATGATCGAGCTGGACGGCACAGCGAACAAATCCAAGCTGGGCGCCAATGCCATGCTGGGGGTATCTCTTGCCGCTGCCAGGGCCACGGCGTCGGCTCTTGGGCTCCCCCTGTATCAATACATCGGCGGAATTACCGCCAGGGTGCTTCCCGTGCCCCTGATGAACATTGTAAACGGCGGGGCCCATGCGACCAACAATTTGGACATCCAGGAGTTCATGATCGTGCCGTTCGGGGCCTCCTGCTTTGCCGAGGCCATTCGCATGGGGGCCGAGGTCTTCCACCAGCTCAAGGCTGTCTTAAAAAAAGAGGGCCACAACGTGTCTGTGGGCGACGAGGGCGGTTTTGCTCCCAACCTGGATTCCAATGCCGAAGCATTGCGCTTTATCACGACCGCGATTGAACAGGCCGGGTACAAGCCGGGTGACGACATCGGCCTTGCCTTGGACCCCGCGGCCAGCGAATTTTACCAAAAGGGCAAGTACGTACTTAAGGGCGAGGGCAAAAGGCCCATGAAGTCCGAGGCACTCATTGACTACTACGAACGGCTGATTGACGCTTACCCGATCGTCTCCATCGAGGACGGCTTGGCGGAACAGGACTGGGCTGGCTGGGAAAAGATGACCGAACGGCTTGAAGAAAAGATCCAGATCGTCGGCGACGACATCTTTGTGACCAACCCGAAGATCTTTGGAAAGGGTATCGACAGGGGGATCGCCAATGCGATTCTCATCAAGTTGAACCAGATTGGAACGCTCACCGAGACGCTTCAAACCATCCAGATGGCCAAAGACGCCGGATACGAGAACGTGATTTCCCACCGGTCCGGCGAGACCGAAGATACCTTTATCGCAGACCTGGCCGTCGCGGTAAACGCCGGCCAGATCAAGACCGGATCCGCCTCCAGGACGGACCGAATCGCCAAATACAACCAGCTGTTGCGCATTGAAGAAAGCCTGGGAGCAAATGCCCGATTCTCTCAAACATTCGCTTAAAACGACATACCCATAATTTCAGAAGATCGGCACGAGACCCTTGCAAAACCCGTTACTCTCGGTACGAAAGGGCCGAAACGGGAGGGCTTGACCCTGAAGTAGCAAGGGCCGAGGTTCCAGCTGCTTTCCCGGATCACTGAAAGTAGCTGCCTGCAACCCCTTGCCATTTGCCTTGGACACCGAGGATGAGTTCGGCCACCTCTCTGACGGCCCCACGCCCTCCGGGGCAAACGGTGGTGTAATGGGCGGTGTTAAAAAGCAACTCCGAGGCGTCCGCCACGGCGACGGCGAACCCGACCCGTTTCATCACCGGCAGATCCACCACGTCATCTCCCATGAAGGCCGCGTGCTCCCGATCGACGGCCTTGCGTGACAAAAGCGCCTCCAGAGGCGCGACTTTGTCTGCGGCGCCCTGAACAATCTCGGATATTCCCAGGTCCTCACAGCGTTTGGCGACCATCGGACAACGCCTTCCCGAGATAACAAACACCTCAATGCCGGCACGCTGAAGCAACTTAATGCCGTGTCCGTCACGAACATCGAAGGCCTTGGTCTCAGTGCCGTCATCATGGTAATACAAACGACCGTCGGTCATCACCCCATCCACATCAAGGCCCAACAACGTGATTTTCTCAATGCGCGCCCGCACCGAGGCATTGATCCGGCCGAGTACCGACGGCAGTTCAACCGCACCGTTTTCTCCCGGCCTTTCCAGAAACCCCATTTGTCCTGTCATTGGATCAAACCCTTTGTCAGTGAAGGATTTTCGGCGAGCCGACCTCATGAGGGATGATGCCCTGCTGCCGGAGCAACATCTCGTCCCGACGGCTTCGGGTGCGCAACCAGCGCTCGTAGAGGCGCAACAGATCCACGGCACGCTGAGGTCCGTCGGCAGCCGCCACCTCGGCCAGAACGTCCATGATCTGCACAAACTTTTCGCTCAACTCGTCAAACACCTCCTCCAGCTTCCACTGGACGATTCTGGCCGCAAGCAGGTCCAGCAGGGTCTGATAAGACGCCTGTCCCAGGCTGGCGTAGTATTCGACATCCACAACGGAACGTTTGAAGCTGTCCGAAAAGTACCCCGTCAGAAACAGCGTGGTGTCTCCGATATACTTAAGAATCAGGGCCCGCCGGTTGCCCCGGGCCTTCCGGCTTTTGAGAAACAACTCGGCAAATGAACCCGTTTCGGCGGGCAGATCTCTGGCGGCCAGTGCCTTGACGTGGGCATACCGAAACAGGAGATCGACCACGTAGAACTCTGTTTCTTCCGAAATGTCCACCCGAAGCCTTGATGTGGCGTTTTCAACAGCCTCTTTGAAATATTCCATAAGTCCGGCGGTTTCCAGGCGTGTCATCGAAGCCTCCTTGAGTCTGCACCTACAAATATTTTACGAAAAATCGACTAAAATGAAAAGCAAAAATCGTATCCGCGTGGCGCCTCCGCACTTGTTGGAACGCCCCATTTATGCCTGAACCGGATTGTCATCCGACACACTTTAGGGTATCTAAACGGCAGGGTCGCGGTTTCATCGCCTCCGGACAACAATCAGACAGGAGCATGGGTTATGGCATCACCGAAGCGGGAAAACCCTTCACATTTCATACGACACAGGATCGACGAAGACCTCAAGACCCACAAATACGAGGGTCGGGTGGTCACCCGTTTTCCCCCTGAGCCTAACGGCTATCTCCATATCGGACACGCCAAGTCGATCTGCCTCAATTTCGGCCTTGCCGCTGAATACGGCGGGACCTGTCACCTGCGATTCGATGACACTAACCCTATTAAGGAGGAACTGGAATACATCGAATCCATCAAGGCCGATGTCCGGTGGTTGGGATTCGACTGGGGAAAGCACCTGTATTTCGCTTCGGATTATTTTGACCAGCTTTACGCCTATGCCGTGCAACTCATCAAGGCCGGGATGGCCTACGTGGACAGCTTGAGCACGGCAGAAATCAGACGGTATCGAGGCACGCTGACAAGCCCCGGGATAAACAGCCCATATCGAGACCGCTCCGTGGAAGAAAACCTGGCGCTTTTCGAACGTATGCGGGCCGGGGAGTTCGACGAAGGCACCCATGTGCTTCGGGCAAAGATCGACATGGCATCCCCGAACCTGAACATGCGCGATCCCGTGATGTACCGGATCATGAAGATGCCGCACCATCGCACGGGACATACATGGTGTATTTATCCCATGTACGATTTCGCCCATGGGCTCAGCGATTCGATCGAGAGGATCACCCATTCGATCTGCACCCTGGAATTTGAAGACCATCGCCCGCTCTACGATTGGTTTCTGGATGCCCTGCATGTGTACCATCCCACACAGATCGAGTTTGCACGTCTGAACCTGACCTATACGGTCATGAGCAAGCGTAAATTGCTCAAGCTGGTTGAACAGGGTCATGTCTCGGGCTGGGATGATCCCAGGATGCCGACGATCTCCGGGTTTCGTCGGCGCGGCTATACGCCGGAGGCCATCAGGAACTTTTGTGAACGGATCGGTGTGGCCAAGCGGGACAGCATGGTGGATGTAGCGCTCCTGGAGCACTGCCTTCGCGAAGATCTGAACAAACGCGCCCCCAGGGTCATGGCCGTGCTCAAGCCGCTGCGGCTGGTGATCGAAAATTATCCCGAAGGGCGGGTGGAGATGCTGGATGCCGAGAACAACCCCGAAGACCCGACCGCTGGGACGCGCAAGGTGCCTTTTTCGCGGGTTTTGTACATCGAACAAGATGATTTTATGGAAGACCCCCCAAAAAAGTTCTTTCGGCTCGCCCCGGGACGCGAGGTCCGGCTCAAACATGCCTACTATGTGACCTGCACAGGGGTCAAAAAGGATGAAGAGACCGGCCGGATCCTGGAAGTTCGCTGCACCTATGATCCGGATACCCGTGGCGGCTGGTCCGACGACGGCCGCAAGGTCAGGGGGACCCTGCACTGGGTCTCGGCCGCCCATGCCCTAAAAGCCGAGATCCGGCTGTACGACCATCTTTTTATCAAGGAAAATCCGGAAGAAACCGAAACAGATCAAGACTTCAGGGCGAACCTGAACCCCCGGTCTCTTGAGGTCCTGTTCCCGTGCCGGGTAGAGCCCGGCCTGGCCGAAGCGGCGCCGGGAAGCCGCTACCAGTTTCTCCGGCAGGGCTATTTTTGTGTGGACCCTGTGGACAGCTCAAAGGACAGGCTGGTCTTTAACCGCACGGCCACCTTGCGAGACACGTGGGCCAAGATTCAACAGGCCGGCCGCCAGGGGTTCAGGCCTTGATCCCAGGGGAAGAACGGATGAATATCTACATTTCGGGTTCATTGGCCTATGACCGTATCATGGATTTCCCGGGCCGATTCCAAGACCATATCCTACCGGATAAGATCCACGTGCTCAATGTGTGCTTTACCGTCAACGGTCTCAAGGAGCGGTTCGGCGGAACGGCTGGAAACATCGCCTACAACCTCGTGCTGCTGGGAGAACGACCCACAATCCTGGCCGCAGCCGGCAAGGACTTTGATCGCTACGAACACCGGCTCTGCGAGTTCGGTCTGTCCCTGGAGGGCATCCGCCGCATCACCGACGAGCTTACCGCAGGGGCCTACATCACCACGGATCAGGCGGACAACCAGATCACCGGCTTTAATCCCGGGGCCATGAAATACCCTTCCGGATTTGACTGGCGCCGCGTGGATCCCGAAACCTCCCTGGCGATCGTGGCACCCGGCAACCTGGAGGACATGACCGCCTATTGCCGAGCCTGCAAGGACAGGGGGATTGCCTACATCTTTGATCCCGGTCAGGCCATCCCGGCCCTGACGGGAGAACAACTGACCGACATGCTGACCGGTGCCACCCTGCTCATTTCCAATGACTATGAGCTGGAATTGATCCGCCGGGCCACCGGCCTGGACAGCAACCATCTGCTTGGACGCACTGGCGGCATCATCACCACCCTGGGTGAAGACGGCTCGGTGGTGCATACCACAAACGAAGAGGTCCACCTGCCGGCAGTCAAGGTATCAAAGGCCCAGGACCCGACCGGAGCCGGAGATGCATACCGTGCGGGCCTGATCAAGGGTTTGTCCCAGGGAAAACCCGTGGTTGAGGCCGCGCGCCTGGGCACCGTGTGCGCCAGTTTCGCCGTGGAGCGCCTTGGCACCCAGGAACACCACTTTTCCGAAGAGGCCTTCTGGTCCCGCTACAGGGCGAATTTTTCGTGACCCCGCCACGCCATTGATGCAAAGGGCGGTTGGAGGGGTGGTTCGGCGCTCCTCAATTCGTCTCCACCGAATATACCTGTCTTAAGGCTATGCCCGGCCCATACCGTCAATATTTTGACAAACGAGAGGTATCAGGGGCGTCTCCCCCATTAATTTTATATAACCATTTAATTTTAAACAAAAACAACAGGGAAAACCTCTTGGCATGGTTCCTGCTGGCTTCTTTTTCACCGGGGTTACGCCCGGCTCTTGAGTTGTGCCCTGAAATTACAGACAAAAACCCTGTCGAGGAGTGGAACGCGATGAGACCACCAGCTAGACGCGGAACTTTTTTTTATTACGATGAAAAAGGGTTTACCCTCATTGAAATGGCCATTGTTCTGATCATTATCGGAATCATCCTGGGCGCTGTAATCAAGGGCAAAGACCTGGTCCGGGGCGCGGAACAGAAAAAGCTCTATTCCACGTTCCTGAATGCCTGGGACATGGCCTATGCCAACTACTACGACCGAACCGGACTGATCCTGGGGGACACCGACACCATGGACAACAGCGGCAATCGAGACGGACACTGCTCAAATCCGAGCACGGAAAACCTAAACAGCCAGCTCCGCAGGGTGGGTCTGGATCCGCCGTCACAAGGGGAAACCAACAGCACCACCAGCAGGCTCTACACGGACTCCAAGGGCCGGCAGGCCACCATCCATGTGAGCTTTCGATACGACACCCACCAGGGTAATTTTATGCGACTCGATGCCGTTCCCAATGAACTCGGCATTGCATGGGACAAAATGGTCGACGGGCAGGTGGACGGCACCCAGGGGCGTCTTCTCTACATCCCGAGTACCGGTGCCATGGGCACCCCAGGGAACTGGCCGAGTGCCGAAGACGAACCGTTGCGCACATCGGCGGCCATCCTGAAGTTGACGTTTTAAGGGAAGACAATTTCCTGATGATTTTCAGATACAAGATTTTTTCCGTGGTAGTCGGCATCGCACTGGTCATCAGCGGCCATGCCTTTTTCAAGGCCCACCGGACCCATGCCCTGTTAAAGCTCCGGCTGAAAGGGTTGAAGGCCGAGGTCAACGCCCTTGAAACGCACAGGAAGCAGTCCGCCCTCAACAGGCGGCGCATTGATGTGGCCAAAGATTTTGTGGACCGGGCCAGGAGCCTTGGGCTGACCAGGACGCAATGGCATTCATACCGTGTCACTATCGCTGAGCCCGTTTCTTTTCAGGAAGCCGAATATATCCTGAACCAGACGGCAAATTCGCCCTTTTATTATTTCAGGCCAGTCCAGCTTCATATCAAGGAAAAAACGGCGTCCGAGAGCAACAATACGGCGACGGGGCGCCGGGCGTCGGCCCCTCAAGAACAAGGCGACCTGCTGTTAACGCTTC
>JAFDGP010000104.1 GCA_019309245.1 Deltaproteobacteria bacterium
ACCTCGGTCCTGGGCGTGTCCAATAGCCTGGGTGTGGTCAGGAAAATGTGCCTGTACTGGGGAGTCAGCCCCTTTTATCTTGCTGAATACGACGAAGACGACCTGCAGATTGAGGAACACGTGATTGACAAGGTCAAACAAGCCTGTGAGCTGGAGCATGGCGACAAAATCGTCATTACCAGAGGCAGCGGCAAATTTTTTGCGAAGGGGAGTGCGAATTCCATTAAGGTGCTTACCATCACCTAACCAGGACGAGCCGAAACCAAAAGAAAATTTATCACGAACGCCTTGATGGTTTTCTATTTCGTGCCTTCGTGATTGAGAAGCAACGCCTTTTGCAAGGGTCTCATAGAGGTCCGGACGGATTTGATGAACAGGGATGAACTACGGGCAAAAATCTTTTCAAAAATAGACGAGCTTCCTACCCTGCCGGACGTGGTCCCAAAGGTGCTGGATGCCATGGAGGGGGCCCGGAGCAACGCGATGCAGGTGACCGAGATCATCGCGCGGGATCCGGCGCTGACCTCCAAGATCCTGCGGGTGGCCAATTCGGCTTACTACGGATTTCCACAGGAAATCGCCGACCTGGAGCGGGCCGTAACGCTTCTGGGTTTTAGCATGGTCCGGTCTCTGGCTGTGTCCATGGGGGTGATGCAGAGCCTGGGTTCGGCAAGGCCATCGTCTCGATTTCCCATGGAAGGCCTCTGGATGCATAGCCTGGCCGTGGCTACCGCGATCAAGGCTCTGGCCCGGCGGTGCGACCGGTCTGAAGGCGGGGAGCAGCTTTTTGTGATCGGCCTGCTTCATGACATTGGCAAGGTGGTGATGGACCAGTTCTTTGCGGACCTTTTCGAGGAGGCCTTGGAAAAAGTCGAACACATGGAGCCTCCGAGGCTTTATGTGGCGGAGCGTGCCGTGATCGGATTCGATCATGGCGAGGTGGGTGCCATGTTGTTGAAGCGCTGGATGTTTCCCGAAACCATTGTTAACCCGATCGGCGCTCATCATCAAGAAGGCGTTCCTCGGGGGACGGACCCGGTGGACCTGGCCCTGCTGCGCGTTTCAGACGCCCTGCCGCAATCCGTGGGATTGGGAGACCGAGGCAGCCCTTCTATGTCGGACATTTGCAAAGACGATATGCAGGTCCTGGGGGTTGAGACAAAGGACCTGGAATCCCTGCAGGCCCTCCTGGAAGAAGCCAGAGAAGGAATTGAGGCGTTTTTCAGCGCCATACGGTAGAGTGTCTTTCCCTGCCACCTGACAGGACCCATTTCAGCTCGAAGCGGGGTTGGGTAAAGGCTCAAGCCACATCACATCGTAGGGCAGCAAGGTGACATAAAGCCTGCCTTGATCGGCCATCCATTCCATGCCGCTCACCAGATCGACCCAACCGGAGGCCTCAAGGCCGACGTCGGACAGGTCAATTTCGGCGTGACAGGTTTCGTTGGCGATATTGATCATGGCCAGGATGTGCTGGCGGCCGTCCGGAGAAGAACGGAGCACGGAGAAGATCTTGGGTGAGGTCATCAGGACCTTTTGGGGACCGGCCGGATGAAAGGCGGGCTGTTTGGTTCGGATGGTGATGAGCCTTCCCAGTTCCCGGTTGATCCGCGAGACCTTGGAAAGCGGGTCTTTCAAGGCCTCGGTAATGGCCGCGGCGTCGATGACGGTTCGATTGATATCGCGGTTTGAATGGGTGGCCAGCACTGCGGCAATGTCATTCGGGGTGCCGATGAGGCTGTGCAGGTAGATCCCGGGCACGCCCTGAAGCACCAGGGCGATGATTCTGGAGGCCACGAAGCGCTTGACCTGAAAGGCCACATCCTCGTCATCGGCATCCTCGCGATTCAAGGCGCTGAACCACGTGACATTGATTTCGTAGGGTTCTTCCACGCCATGCTCTCCGGTTTTATATGAAATATAGGCCCCGTGCTCCCTGGCCTTTTGGATGACGAAGTCGATGTCAGAAGCGGGCAAGATGTTCTTGACCGGGCTGAGCCCGATCCCATCATGTGAATCCAGGAAGTTGAAAAACGTGGTGGCCCGGGAAGGGGGAGTGAGGCCCTGGGCCCACCTGGAAAGACGGGTCGCGTCTTGTTTGTACAGGGTATAGAGCACCAGCGGCGGCAGGGCGAAGTTGTAGACCATCTGGGCTTCATCGTGTCCGTTTCCGAAATAACGAATGTTTTCCTCGTGCGGGACATTGGTTTCCGTGATCAGGGCCACTCCTGGGGCCACCAGGTTCAAAATTTCTCGAAAGAGTTTCACGATTTCATGTGTCTGGCTCAGATTGGCACAGCCTGTGCCCGGCTGCGCCCACAGATAGGTGACCGCATCCAGGCGAATAATATCCGCCCCCCGACGCACGTACATCAGGAGAATCTCGATTACCCGCAACAAAACGTCCGGGTTTTGATAGTTCAGATCGATCTGGTCCTCGGAAAACGTGGTCCACACGTATATGGGGCCGTTAATCGTGTCATACCGGGTGAGCACATCCGAGGTCCGGGGTCGAAAGATCCTTTTGCGCTGTTCGGGGGTGAGCTCCGAAGGAGAGGAGAAATTCATAAAGAAATCCCAATAATACGGATTGCCGTTTCGAAATTCCTGAAACCATCGGCTCTTTGAAGACACATGGTTGATGACCCCGTCGAACATGAGCTGGTAGTGTCTTTTCAGGGCCTCAATGTCTTCCCAGGTGCCCAGGTGGGGGTCCACGGTCTCAAAGTCGATGATGGAAAACCCGCGGTCCGACGAGTAAGGGAAAAAGGGCAGGATATGGATCGTATTGATGTTGCCCTGCAGATAGGTATCGCAGAATCGGGCGAGCGTGGCCAGGGGAGACCGTTCTTTTCCACGCAACAAATCCCAATAGGTGATCAGGATGACGTCTTTTTCCGTGAAACGGTTCTCAGGATCCACGGATTTTTCCGCCCTGATCATCTCCGGCGGTTTGTGCGCGTAGTAGACTTCAAGGATACGTTCCAGCTCGGGCATGTAGGCCTTGGCTACGGTTTCACTGTACAAGAAGCGCAACTGTTCGAAGATCCTGTGCCGGATGTCCTGAGGAATGACCAGACGGGGTCGTGTGTAGTCCGGTTCGGGGTCGTGAAAGATTGGGGCAAGGCCTTCCGCCGGGGTCTTGGCGTCCGCGGCCGCGGGACCCGTCCGGGGCTGGTCGTCACACGCGGGGGTGTCCGGCGATTGAAGATGATCTAGGGCCGTGTTGCCCTGAACCACTGCCGCCACAGGGTCGGCCTGGATCCACGAATCCGGGCCTGCCTGCCTAGTCCCACCAAACTCCGACATCAGTGCACCACCTCCTGTGCCTTTTTTCTTTCTATCGGAAATTTTCCCCGGTCCAAAAGCGCAAACCACCATCAAGGCTTCCCAATCAAATGCAATCCTAAAGGACGAGGTGAATCCAGAAGGAGAACACCCCGGCGGCACCCAGGACGATGGCAAACGGGACAAGTTTGAGGATTATTTTTGTGAGGTTGGTCTTGAAAAAACCGCAGGTCAGGATCAGGCAGATATGAAGCGGCGAGAGCAGGACCCCGAGATACCCGGAACAAAAGGCCAGGATGGTATAGGCCAGGATGTCCCGGGACAGACCGGCATGGGACAGAAGTGAAAACAGGATCGGAAACGTGGCCCCCACGAAGGCTACCGTCACGCCTGCGATGCCGCCGACCAGAAAGGGCAGGATCACGATTACCAGGGTAACCGGCACATGAGCGGCACTGAGGCTTCGGCTGATGGCCTCCACCGCGCGGCTGTCGGTCAAGATGCCCTGGAACATCATAACGCCAGCGATCATGTAGAGCATGGAAAGCAACGATTTGTTCAACGACAGGCGCAAAAGGGCTTTTGCCGAGATGTGATTGTGCGCTGCCGCCCATCCGATGGCGCAGACCAGGGCGAAAATGAGGCTGTATTCCTTTCTAAGGTTTGCCAGCGGTTGGGCGAAGTGGGCAAGGCCTCCGATGAGCAGCGTGCCTGCGATGACGATCAAAAGCGGCAGGAGCTCCAGCAGGAATCTGCCGTAATCTCTGTGGGGCGCCGCTTCCGGGGCGGGCTGCTGTTTCGGCACGCCCCGCAGCAAGCCCACATACCCGATACAGGCCGTCGCCAGGGTCAGGGGCAGTTGCGCCAGAACAAAGGTGGCAAGGTCAATGCCGGAAAGCGCGCAGGTCAGGATCACCCCGGGATAAAGAGGCCATGAAAATTCCCAGATATGCCGGAACCAGTAATTGATCAGGGTTTTTTTCTCCGAATCAATGGCCTGCATTTGACTCACGGCCTGGACCATCGGGGCGGAAAAGATGGCGCCGCCCGGCATGGGCAAAAGGCCGATCAGGGCGGGAAACAGGGCCAGATTCAGCCGGACATTGCGACTTACTTCACAGAAGGCCTCCAGGAGCCGCCCCATGTGTCCGGTTTTTTCCATGAGGTGGCTCAGCACCAGGATCAATCCCACCACCGCACACAGGGCCACGGTGCGCTCTGAGAACAGGGCGCGGGCCATGCGGCCGGCAAGTTGAAGGGGGGACAGCTCAAACCACAGGCCCACGGCCACGGTCCCGGCGACCAGGGCGGTGCCGATCGAAAAGCGCAGCCTGATCAGGGCTACGATCAGGACAAAAACCGCGGCCAGCTTGATCAGCGGGGATATGTCCAGCAGCAGGTTCATCATCTCAGGAAAGTCGTTAAGGCTTACACTGCGGGCCCGTGGCTGTCAAATACGGTCCGTGCCCCAGATCCACCCACCGGTTGCCGAGTTTGCCGGAGATGCGAGGCGGTGGGCGTGCCGACGTACTGTTGTACTTCAAGCGCCCACCAACAAAGCAGATCCGGTAAAATCGGCAACCCCGAAGGGCAGGGCCAAAAAAACGAAGATCAAAATGGATCTGCCTACGCTGAAGCCAAGTGAAGGGTTTCAACCAGCGTTTTTTTGTTCAACATGCTGCAGTCATGCCATAAGAGTCCGATCTTTGTTTTTTTTGGCGGTGGATTTGGGACAAGGTCAGTAGGGATTGGTCAGGCTCAATGATTTTTTCGGTTCGCGGATCGGCTCTGGCCGGAGCGTTGGCAGGAGTTTTGCAGACCAATGAAGAGGCAAAACATGGTTTGGTCGCGATGACGGGTCTTGGGTCCCGATGCGGTGGACTTAAGAAGCATGGCAGGTTCTGGCATGGCAAGATCACGAAAAAAGGAAGAGCGCAGAAGGTTCCAAAGGTTTCAGGTCCACAAAGATGCCTATGCGATGATCACGCCCTTTTCGCACAAAAAAAGCGAGATCATCGACATCAGCAAGGGCGGTCTGGCCTTAAGATACACGGCAGATAGCCGTCGGCATGCCGAATCGGCGGAGATCGATCCGTTTTTGCACATCTTTGTGCAGGACATCAGTTTTTGTCTGCTCAGGATGCCTGTCAGGACGGTGTCGGATTTTGAGCTTCCAGCGGACGACCCCGGTACCAGACGGCGCAGTGTGGCATTCGGCCCGCTTTCGAAACGGCAGGCATCGGATTTGGAGTATTTTCTGGAACACCATGTCGTCAATGAGTAATGGGGTGAGAAGAGGTGTGATTGATGAAAGTCGAAGGCAGTAACGAAATCGCCACCTATGTGAAGCGTTCCGGAACGCCCGAGGTCAAACGCCTGGAAGACGGGGCGGGCGGCGCCAGGAAGGCAGGCGACCAGGCGACCGGAGACGCCATTGTGGATCTTTCCAGGCGCTCCCAAGAGATCCGTCTGGTGCAACGGACCTTAAAGACCGAACCCGACGTGCGTGCAGACAAGGTTAGGGCCGCCAAGGAAAAGATCGCCAGGGGTACCTATGAAATCGACGTGGAAGCCACCGCGGAAAAGATCCTGAAATCCTCCCTGGAAGAAACATCATAATATAGTCCCGCGGATTTCCTCCCAAATCCACCGCCAAAAATCTGCTTTGTTGGTTGGCGCTTGAAGGTCACAAGTACGTCGGCGCACCCACCGCCTCGGATCTTAAGGCAAACTCGGCAGCCGGTGGACTTGGGTTTCTTCAACTACGCTGACGAACAGGTCTAGGTTTTCCAATATTGACCCTGCTATTGTTCGTAAATTTCCAATAACAGCAGGGGTGTGGTTATGGAGGCCGAGTGCTATATTCCTCGCAAGCTTGAAGATGAAATAAGAAAAATGCTCTACACGCCAGAGATTATCGCCATAGTCGGTGCTCGGCAGTCCGGAAAGACAACGTTGCTGCGGCGAATTGCCGACACGCTTGACCAGGGGGTCATCTCTTTTCTCGACTTTGAGGACCGTGACGAGCTACAATATATATTTGCGTAACTCAAGAAGGAATTAAATGAAAGTCCCAGAGGTGTTGATGACAAGCTGCCTAACGTTTCTCCATGTCGTGAATACAAAACCAGCCTTCTTCCATGCTGAAACGTCCCATAGCATATATAAGACCTCTGTTTTTTGACCAGTTATCCGCCGCCACGGTGGAAGAACCTGCACAAACCGCGGACAAGGCGACCCTGCGGGTGAACGCAAACATTGCCGGTGCAAGGGTCCTGGTGGACGGCAGGAAGGTGGGTACGACCCCGCTGTCGGAGGTTGCCGTGCCTGCCGGGGAGCACAGGATCGGGGTGGAAAAAGACGGCTATGAGCCTTACGGGAAACGTGTGCGGTTCGAGGCGGGCCGGTCCATGACCCTGTATGTGGATTTGAGTCCGGAGCGGCCCCGGCCGGGCCGGCTTTATGTGGATACGCGGCCGGAGGAGGCCACGCGGTGCGGATTCTTAACATCAGACCGAGGTATTACGCGGGGATGGAGCTTGAGCCCGGTCGCTACCATGTGGAGGTGTCGGCCGATGGGTACGAGAGCAAGAGGCAATGGGTTGAGCTGGATGCTGGGGAGGACAAGTACCTGGAGATCCGGCTGGCCAATATGCAAGCCGCAGAGGGCGCCTTTACGAACAGCCTGGGCATGAGGTTTGTTTACATCCAGCCCGGCATCTTTATGATGGGAAGCCCCTCTGATGAGCCGGGAAGGGACAATGACGAGCGCCGGCACCGGGTGACGATTTCCAGGGGGTTTTACATGCAGACCACGGAGGTGACGGTTGGACAGTGGCGAGCCTTTGTTAGAGAAACGGGTTACAAAACACGAGCGGAAACCGGGGGAGGCGCTTACATTTGGACCGGCAGCAAGTGGAAAAAGAAAGAGGGGTACTATTGGGACAACCCCGGATTCGATCAGACGGACGAGCATCCTGTGACCTGCGTTTCCTGGGATGATGTCCAAAAGTTTATCCGATGGCTGAATGAAAAAGAAAATAAGCGATATCGTCTGCCCACGGAGGCGCAGTGGGAGTATGCGTGTAGGGCGGGCACGGACACGCCGTTTTCGTTTGGGAGGTGTTTGTCGACTAACGAGGCGAACTACGATGGCAACTACCCTTTGTCTGGTTGTTCGAAAGGCAGATACCGAGAACGGACTGTCAAGGTTGCAAGTTTTTCTCACAATGCCTGGGGGCTTTATGACATGCACGGCAATGTCTGGGAGTGGTGTCAGGACTGGTACGGGGACTACCCCTCCGGTTCTGTGACAGATCCCACTGGCCCGCCTAGAGGCTCGTACCGGGTGGTTCGGGGCGGCGGCTGGAGCAGCTTCGCCGGGTTCTGCCGCTCGGCGAATCGCGGCTGGTACTTCCCGGGCCTCAGGTACGACAGCCTGGGCTTCCGCCTCTCTCAGGACAAGTAACCTTTTGCTTTTTTACATTTTTACCTTTTTCAACAGAGCCGGTGACTCCGAAGGATAGTCACCGGCTCGGCGGGGTCTCTGGAAAAGATGTTCAAGATCCTCACCATCCCGTTTGATCGGAACAGAAAAGGATTTAACGACGAGGTGTTGACGACGCTTCCCTAAAGATCTGGCAGGATGTTGTATGTATATATACAAACAAATTGTATGAATAAGCAGTCGTTCCAGCTCCACAAGGACTTGAGTACGCTTTTTTCACCAAAGCAAAAGGAATTGGTCCTCAGCGGCAAACGACGCAAAATGTCTGGCAGAGACCCTGAAGAAGGAGCTCAGGTTTGGTGATCGCCATGTTCTGGTCTACACTTCTGATGCCAGGAGGGCCTATCTTCCCACCACCGGAAATATTGTAAAAGCCCTTAAATATGTGGCCAAAAGGGCCGGGCCGGGCGACACGTTTGTCATGTTCTTTGCCGGCTACGGGGTCATGTGAACAGGCCCTGTCCCCTAAGAGTAGCTCACAGGGCTGGCTTGGTGTCAGCATTCAGGACCTAACCCCCGAACTTGCGGACTACTATGGTGTGAAGGCCAAGAAAGGGGCCCTCGTTGGTGAAGTCTTTGAAGGAAACCCGGCTGATGAGTCAGGCATTAAGGCAAAAGATGTCATCATTGCAGTCCCTTATCTTATTTTGTAGATCTTGCTGCGGTGTCCGACAAGGTGAACAATGATCTTTTGCTGGGTCTTGTTGAAAGTGTATAGGACCCGATAATCGCCAATGCGCAACTTGAAAGTACCGTGCCACTGTCCGGTCAACGGTTCCGGAGTTATGACGTCCAGGTTCTCAGCCAACCAACGAAGCTTTTTGAGAATCCGTTGAGCGATAGGCTTGCTTAACGGAATCAGATCGGCCTCAGCTTCACGAGTGAACTCGACGTTGTACATGTTACCATTCTAATCCCAGATTCGATGCCACTTCCTGGGCAGAAACCGTATCGCCGCCGGTAGCTGCGCTTGCTAATGAACTCTGAAGCCTCCTTTTGACATCTTCACGCAATTCCAATCCCCCATCAGGATCGTTGAATACTTCACGGATTGTTTGCAAGACGACTTCTCGTATCAACTGTTTCAGTTCATCGACAGTTAAATCAGCAACATTTGTGTAACCCATGGTGATACCTCCCATGTATGAGAATACCCAAAATTCTATGGCAAGGTGTGCCCCCTGTCAACACATAATCAGCTTTGAGACAGGGTGGGAATGTCTGTGTGGGGCCGTGCGGGCTTGTCTCGCCGAAACCTTGGCGAAGGTCTCCTGTCTCTCCAAAAAATATTTGCAAATGCCAAAATATCCTGTTATATGTACATATCTATATAAATTTAGCAGGGTTGTTTTATGGATATAACAGCATTCAATCTCTCAAATCCCTGGAGAACAGGCCGGGGCTTTGATGTCCCAAGCATCTGGAGAGCTGTCACCTGGGAATTAGTGAATTGGCTTGATGAGCCTGAGATTTTGATTCTATCCGGCGCCCGGCAGGTTGGGAAAACCAGCATTGTCTATCAAATGATTGATTGGCTAATACGGACCGGCCGTGCCGTGCCTGATGGCATTTATTACTTTAACCTTGATCTTTCAGGAGTTTTGGAATTTCTGGAAGACCAGGGAAGTTTTCTGCGTTTCCTGCATGCAGAAAGGGAGCGAAACATCTTTGTGTTTATAGATGAAGTGCAACGTCTCCCTGACCCGGGCATATTCATCAAGGCGCTTCAGGACCTGCGTCTACCGTTGAAATTTATTTTGACCGGCTCATCATCACTGGATATTCGTACCAAAACTCACGAACCGCTGACAGGGCGAAAGCAGGTTTTTCATATAGAAGCGCTCTCGTTTTCTGAATATGTAAAGACTGTGCCGGCTTTATCTTCGCTACCAGCTCTTGATACCCGGAATTACAGCGTCTATATCAGTGCCCTGAATGATGCCCTCCGCGATTACGGACTTTACGGTGGTTACCCGGCAGTAGTTTTAACCGATGACCCCGAAAAAAAATTACTGAGGCTCAATGAGATCTTTTCCAGCTATCTTGAAAAAGATATTGCGGGATTTCTGAAAGTGGAGAATATTTCTGCATTCCGTAAGCTGGCATCCTTGCTGGCGGCACAGCAAGGTGGACTTGTGAATATACAGGAGCTGGCCTCTACCCTGGGACTCCACCGTGAGACCGTGATACGGTACATCCATTTTCTGGAAGAAACGTTTGTGACAAAAAGATTGACGCCTTTTTTTTCAAATCCAAGAACGGAATTAAGCAAGATGCCCAAGATCTATTTTGCCGACGCCGGGCTGCGTAATCTTGCTATGGGAAATTTTAGTGATTTGCGCGCACGCTCTGATACCGGCCCAATCATGGAAGGAATCGTTGCCTGTCATGTTTTCAGGAATCGCCTTCTATCTCACAGAGTCAACTACTGGCGGACCAAGTCCGGCGCCGAAGTCGATTTCATCATATCAGGCGTCAAACCGGTTCAAAGCATAGAAGTAAAATCCGGAATTCTGAAACAGGTTGCGATCAGCCGAGGATACCGTTCATTTCTCTCCAAATACTCTCCCGAAAAGACCATTCTTTTAAACAGCACCATGTGGTCCAAAACGAAAATAGCCGGACACACAGTAGAGGCAATCCCGACCGCTGTTTTCCTGTTAGGCGGTGCTGAGAGTAAAAAAAAGGGCGCAACATTACCCCACCCTTGAGGGAGGAGAGCATAGGGTTATCTTTTTAAGCGGTACCCGCCTTCCTGCAGAGGCGTAGTCGGACTCTTCGAGCTGGAGGCTGCCCGCCGTTTCCTGTGACACCCGGAGCAGGCCAGCCGCCCAGGAGCTGAACGAAGAAGGGGCACAGGCAGACCATGTCTTGTCCACTTGCGATTTGAGTTCTTCAAAAGAAAGCGTTGGTTGTTTGCGACGTTTTTGCACAAGCTTCCAAAAGGTGGGGTTGGTTTCCAACATCACACGTTCCCAATCGTGTCCCTCCACACCGACAAGCACTGCCGCCGGCTTACCTCTCCGGCAAACTCCGCAACCGGTGGATCCGGGTCAGAGGTCACCACTTGATCACAAGGCCGGTGTTGTGGTACAGGTTCCTTGTGTTTGGATAAGCTGTTTTGAGACCTTTGCATAACTTGTTTGCCTCTCCCTTAAGGGCAACACTTTGGACCTTTGCCCGCCCGGACGTCGGGTCGTTTTGCCGAAAGGCGATGTGCCGATGGGCCACAATGGCCTTCCGCAAGCCTCGGCCGGGATCATATCGCCTTGAGGTAAAACGACCCGACGTCCGGTAAGAGGTTGTGCAAAGCTCTCTTTATCCCGCCCTTCTAACGTGACAATGAAACTTTTTGCGGCCCGATAAACAGGATCGGGGCCGCCAAGGGCGGCATATGAAACGCCGCCCTACGATGGTGATGGATTTCGGGGTCTTTTCATACAGCGGGTGGGTGATTCCACCCCTGGTCAGCTTTATCACCCTTGTGGCCCTGGGCGTTGTGGCCTTTTGGAAAGGGCGTGGCCGAAAGACCAGCCTCCTGTTTGGCGCGATCTGTTTTGTCGGCGGTCTGCTGAGCCTGGACAAGGCCCTGGGATCCGTGGTGACGGATCCGGCGGTGGCGCTTCGCATCAGCCGGATGGACCATGCCTTCGTGGTTTTCTTTGTGCCTTTTTATCTTCACTTCACCTTTTCCTTTCTTGAGATCCAGAAAAGAAAATGGCTTGTATGGCTGGCGTATTTGTTGAGCACGGGCCTGAGCATCGCATCCCAGCATCAGGCGTATCTGGTTTCCGCCAGGCACTACTACTTTGGCTATTACGCCCTCGGAGGGCCTTTGGTCTATGTGTTCGCAACGGCCAGCACCGCCAATACCATCGCCTGCATGGCGCTGTTGTGCCGTGCCCTGGCCAAGGAAAAAGATCCGGAACGGAAAAACAAAATCAAATATATTATCGTGGGACTTGGGGGTGCCGCCCTGATGGCCCACGTGGATTTTCTTCCGGTCGTGGGGTTGGAATGTTATCCGGCGGGCAATTTCGCCTTTATCCCATTGCTGATCCTGGGTTTCGGGGTCCTTAAGCACGACCTGCTCGACATCGGGCTGGCCCTCCGCACGGGCCTCTTGTACTCGTTTCTGACCGGCCTGGTCACCGGCTCATATGCCCTTTTGATCATCGCCTTTGATTATTTTTTCAAAGACATCGGTCAGCGCTGGTCACTTCTTTTTTCCGCGGTTTTTTTTGTCGGGATCGTCTTTGTTTTTGATCCGTTGAAGCGCAAGGTCCAATGCGTGATCGACGGCCTCCTGTTTCAAGGCAAGTACGACTATCAAAAGACCTTGAGGTCCTTGAGCCAAACCATGGCCTCCATGTTGAACCTGAAAGAGATCATGGATAAGACCCTGGATACCCTGACCCACAGCATGGATCTGAGCTGGAGCTGTATCCTGCTATTAGACGATGGCGGCAGCAGCTTTTCGGTCCGAAGCCGCACCGGTGGGGGCCGTCGAATGGCGCCGCCCGCCATCAGGGCTTCGAGTCCCTTGATCCTGGAGTTGACACAACGAAAAAGAGAAATCACCCGACACAGCCTGACGGACCGCGTCGGATCGGGTGAGGTATCGGCGGCGGCGCGGTCCGAGTTCGACAGGCTCGGCGGCTCGGTCGTGATTCCCATGATTTTTAAGACAAACCTCAACGGGATCATCGTGCTGGGGGACAAACGCTCCGGGGACATGTTCACCCCGGTCGACTTTGAGCTCCTTTGTACGCTGGGCAATCAGTGTGCCGTGGCCGTTGAGAATGCCAAGGCTTACGGAGTGATTCGGACGCTTAATGCGAACCTGGAGGCCAGGGTGGCCGACCGAACGGCTTCCTTGAGAAAGGCGCTTCGGGAAAAAGAAAAAACCCAGGAGCGGCTGATCCGGTCCGAGAGCCTGGCCTCTGTAGGGGCCCTGGTGGCCGGGGTGGCGCATGAGTTGAACAATCCGCTGGCCAGCGTATCAAGCTTGGTGCAGTCGGCTTTGGAAGCCCTGGTGGAGGCGGATTGTCCGGCAGGGCCCGGAACGGAAGTGGACCCTGAAACCCGGGCCGAGATAGTGGATGACCTGCGGTTCAGCCTCAAGGAATTGAACCGGGCCGCAGAGATTGT
>JAFDGP010000105.1 GCA_019309245.1 Deltaproteobacteria bacterium
GCAGCGATTTGACCGCTTCGGCAGTCACAGGGCCCCTGTCGGCGGCATCGTGGACGATCCCATCACCAATATCCAGGACATAGAGCCCCAACGGGACTTCGATCTGAAGGGGTTTTAAACCTGATCGAAGCCTTCGTCCGTATTTTTCGCTGATGTGCATCAATTCGTCCACCGCCTTTTCATGCACAAAGCGCACGATATCGTGAAACGTTCGGCACCGATCCGGACTGAAGCTTTCATCGTGGGGATCGACCAGGTTGAGTGGAGAAATCTTTTTTAGGATCCGGTGAAGCAAACGATACTCATATGACTCTTCAAAGACTTCTTCCTGAATGCGCTCATAATAGCACAGGTCTTTAATAATTCCCCGATAGACTGTCCTTTGACTCGCGTCAACCGTGACCTCATCTCCCGTTTTCAGCGCCTCGGTTACCGTTTGCATGTTCACAATCGTAGGGATACGAAACTCTCGTGCCACCGTGGCCATGTGACCGGTTGGAGACCCCACATCAGTCAGGATTGCGTGGCCGATCCGGGCGGCCTTGGACAATCGAGGCGATGTGTTTTTCGCCACCACAATTGCACCGGAGGGGACATTGTCCAGGTCCTCGTCCTGCTCGATCTTAAAGACCTTTCCGTACGCGATGCCGCGCTGGACCACGTTGCCTTTTTGCGACAGGACAACCGGGTGGGACTTGGCGATTTCCGGCATTGTGCACGTATCGGCAACAGAGGCCAGCCGGACCTGCAGGGGCCGGGTTTGCAAAATAACGACATGGTCTTCATCATCGCAGGCCCATTCAATGTCCTGGGGCCTTTTATAGTAACGCTCGATGGCGTAGCCGATACGGGCGAGTTCTTGAAGAACCGGCGGACTCAGGCAAGACACGTCCTGAGCCGAGGGCGGCACCGCGACCGTCTTGACCCCACCGGCCTCATCGCTGACCACCATCCGGTCCTTGTGCACAATATTCATTTTGTGCACCGAATGCGGTGGATCTCGTGTCACCAGGTACTCATCCACCGTGGTCGTCCCCTCCACCACGGGCACCGCCAGGCCCCAGGTAGCGCTGATCACCATCACATCTTTTTCCGGAAACGTGGGATCCATCGTATACAGAACGCCACTACATTTCGGCCTGACCATGAGCTGGCAGGCTACAGCCATGGCGATTTCGTGTTCTTCGAAACCCTTATCCAGCCGGTACTGCCAGGCCCTTGTCGCATACGCACTGGCCAAGACCTTTTTGTAACAAGGCAACACATCGCGTTCCGGCACATTGAGAAAGCTCTCGTACTGGCCGGCAAAACTGTGCGCCGTGTCCTCTTCGGTGGCACTGCTGCGTACCGCAAAAAACAGTGTCTGATGGCGATGCGGCCCCCGGAGCCTTTCGATGGCGCTTCGCACGTCTCGTTCCAGGGCAAAGGGAATCTCGGCATTCAGGATGTCCTGCCGCAAGGCTTCAGACAAGGCGGTCAGGGCGTTCGGGGTCGTTTTGGCCCGTTCCGAGATAGTTTTGATCCGGTCGGCAAGGCCAAGGTGATCCATAAAATCGTGAAACGCCCGGGTGGTAATGGCAAACCCATCCGGGGCCGCATACTCAAGAACGTTCCTCAGCTCCGCAATATTCGCATTTTTGCTCCCCACATCGGCAAGATCATCTCGTGAGATCGTACTATAGGCAAGCACATAGCTTGTCTCAGAAACGGCCTTCCTGCCGGCCAGGTCCGCCTGAATCTGTTGGCGCACCCGCTCGAAGGCCTGATAAAGCCGGATATATTTTTGGTCGCTCAGCGCATTCAGGTCGTAGACCAGTTTGTAAACCAGGTCGTCAAGGCGCTCGCACGCGCTGATGATATACTGCCGGTCGAAGACATAAGCTCCCCCGAGCTTGTCGCCCATATCGGCGATGATTTCCAAAACCTCATTGTTTTTCTTCAGAATATCCTGAAAACGCTCAAAGAGGATGGGAAAAGAGGCTTCGCTTTTTTTCTTTCGCCAATCAAAGAGGAAGTTCTTAATGCGGTCTATCTTTTTCATGGTTCGCCTTTGGATACGCCATGGGGCATCCGCCTTCGCCAAGGCGGATAAAGGCGTCCTCAAGGTTTTCTATGGCAACCTCAGGTCATAGTGAAACACAATCTCCCCGGCAAGGCAAGGCGGGCCAGAATCCCGGATCCACCGGTTGCCGAGTTTGCCGGAGATGCGAGGCGGTGGGCGTGCCGACGTACTGTTGTACTTCAAGCGCCCACCAACAAAGCAGATCCGGCAAAATCGGCATCCCCGAAGGGCCAAAAAAACGAAGATCAAAACGGATCTGCCCACGCTGAAGCCAAGTGAAGGGTTTCAACCAGTGTTTTTGTTCAACACGCTGCAATCATGCCATAAGAGCCCCATCTTCGTTTTTTTGGCGGTGGATTTGGGGAATCTGATTGGGACACCGTGGGATCCCTTTGAAGACGCCGGTCAGACTAGATCGCCGCAAAGGTGGATATACCGACTACGATATACCGACTACCAAGACGGCCCAAAAAAATTGGGCTGAACTCTCCGCCGTAGAGACAATCGCTAATTTCGGCTTTTCAGCCTAACACTGTTTGGGCCATTCGGCTTCGGGAAATGCTTGCCCCCGTTTCGGGGGCAAGCAACCTCCATTTAAACAGGTACAAATGAATCCGGCAACCGGCAAGCGACTGCTGGAAGCTCCATCCAAAACCAAGTCGATTGATGGACGCACGCCCATAAAGAGCAGACTTCCACCCTAATGGGCCCCTTTTCCTCCTTTGAAAATCACGCCAGTGAGCAATCCCGCCAATATGGCGACCAACACCGCCAGCACACCGTACAGGATTCCGTGGTTAAAGGCTAGAGAGCTCAACCTGGCCGTCACACCGGTCTCCACGGCCCGAATCGGGGCCGTTCCCCGCGCGACAATGGCGCCGTCTTTGACGGCCACCACATCAATGGAAAACTCGTCCTGAGGCAAATTAGAAGGCAGAGGCGCCACGCAGGTGAAGGATTTCTCCCCGCCGCCTTTTTCTTTGTAATGGATGGCGTCCTGGATGGTTCCGTAAAGCGCCGCATCCTCTTTGAGCTTCACGAATTCGCCAAACAGCGTATCCTTGTCTTCTGTAGAAGGCAAAATTTCTACCCGATTTTTTAAGGCCTCAAACCCGAGCCCGAGTCGCCGCCATTGTCCGGGCTGGCTCCGCGCAAAGTCGGCCAGGGCCGCAGAGGGGTAAAGGAGAAAAACATTGGGAACATTGTCGATGCTGACTGCCCCCATGTTCATCCACAACAGGCCCAAGGCACGACCCTTTTTCTTGAGCCTCTGGTGTTCCGGTTTTCCCATAATCCGCACAAGCACCTCTGAACCCGAAGGAATCTCCCCGGAAATAGACACCTCGACGCCGTTATAGGACAGGCCCATCCTGACCTCGCTCGGCACCACCTGGAGCTCAATCGGCAACGTGTCCGACGCCCTTGCCGGGAACCGGAACATGCCCACCAATACCAAGACCATGACACAAAGAGTTTTCTTTGACACTTTAATGCCCTCCTATGACTGCCAGCAAGATATGAGGCTTGAGCAAAAGACCCAGTAACATCTTGACCATGACGATAAGCACCAGGGACGCGAGGATAATCTTGAGCTGATCCCCTTTGAGCCTTTTGCTGATCGTGGCCCCGAACTGCGCGCCCAGGGTAGAACCGATCAGTAGGATAAGTGCGAGAAGAAAATCCACCGTATGGTTGCTGTGGGCCTGCATGATCGTGACATCAATGCAGGTAAACAGGATTTGAAACAGGCTGGTTCCGACCACGACATGCATGGGCATCCGTAACAGATACACCATGACCGGCACCATGATGAATCCCCCGCCCACACCCATGATCGCCGCCAAGATTCCTACGAAGATACCCAGGATCAGGGGCATCAGAATCGAGAGGGTGACGCCGGACTTCTCAAAATGGATCTGCCACGGGAGACTGTTTACGATGCGTGCATAGACGGATTCCTTTTTCGGCGCGGCCTGGACCTCCCGTGTCTTTCTCAGCCCCTGCAGGCTTTCCAGAAACATATAGGTCCCCACAAATCCCAGCATCAGGACATAGGTGATCTGGATGAGAAAGTCCGCGTTTCCCATGTGCCGCAGCACCTTGATGACCTGAACCCCCAGAGTACCGCCAGCAACCCCGCCGATGAGCAACAGAATTCCCATTTTGAAGTCCACGTTGCCGAGTCGGTAGTGCGCCAAGGTCCCGGACGTGGAGGCCCCCACGATCTGGTTGGAATCGGACGCCGCGGCCACGGTAGGCGGGATCCCCACCATGATCAACAAAGGCGTCATCAGGAATCCACCACCCACACCGAAGATTCCTGAAAGAAGCCCGACAAATCCCCCCATGGCAAAAATTAACAGAACATTCACACTATTGCCCGCGATGGGTAGATACATGTGCCACATTACCATCCTCCTTTCTCTTCTTATTGCCTGTGAAGCTCTTTTCGTGAACCACTTCAATACGGCAGTCGACCCTGTGCCGTATTCTGTCCAAAAAACTCGTAAAGCGGGCCGGCGCCACGGCATGGCCTCCGGGAGCGCCCAGAACCAGCATGGTGATCCTTTTTTCCTGGATAAACCGGATGAGTTCGCTTTCGTAGTCGCCCTCGCTCACGTAGTAATCCACAGCAATCCCTTCGGCCCGGGCCTTCTCCACGAAGCGTTCCACCGTCTTTTTTGCATCGCTTCGGATGTCCTGATAGGTGTGCTGCACATGGTCTTCGGACCTGGGATCCACGACGTACAAAAAACAAACCCTTGCGTCGATGCGCTTTGCCAGGCTCAGGGCATGCAGGCCCGCCCAGAAACTGGCCGAGGCTGGATTCATACCCACCAAGATCCTTTCCATCACGCCTCCTTTGACAAGACGCTTTCCGCAAAGGACGTGCCAAGATTTCATTCCTTTAATATCAACTAGTTAGAGGATTTTTCCGTGAAAAACGGAGAGGAGGTTTTTCAATTTGAAACAACAGGGAGGAATCTCTAAAAGGGCGTGCGATGTTAACAGGTTAGGGTGTTATTAAGCGGAGAGAAAGTTTCAATTTGAAAAATTTCCCCCATACGAATCAGCGCCTGTTTTTGACCAGACCGTACTTCCTCATCTTGCGCCACAGGGTGGTTCGAGGCAGGTTGAGGATCTTGCTGGTAAGCGCCTTGTTGTGATGGGTGCGATCCAGGACCCTCATGATGTGCAGCTTTTCCATTTCTTCCATGGTCATGAGCCCTTCGCCCTCGATCGTGTCAAATTCAAGGTTCTGGAGATCAGCGGGCAGGCCCGTCACACGGATGTCTTCGCCTTCGGCCAGGGCTACGGCACGTTGAATGATATTTTCCAACTCACGGACGTTTCCGGGAAAATTATACCGCATCAAGATATCCATGGCCTGAGGTGAAATTTTCTTGATCGTTTTCCCAAACAGCGTGTTGTACTTGGTCATAAAAGACCCGACCAACAGGGGGATGTCTTCTTTTCTTTCGGCCAGGCTCGGCAGTTGGAGGCTGACCACGTTTAACCTGTAATACAAGTCTTCACGGAACGTGCCCTGGGTACACGCCTTTTTGATGTCTTTGTTGCTGGCGGCAACAATACGAATATTCAGAGTAATGGGCTTGGTTCCCCCGACTCTGAGGATCTGTTTTTCCTGTAGGACCCGCAGCAACCTGACTTGCATGGACATCGGCATCTCACCGATCTCATCCAGAAATACCGTGCCCCCCGCGCCCGATTCCAGGAGGCCGATCTTGGTTGCCGTGGCTCCGGTGAAGGCCCCCTTTTCATGCCCGAAAAGCTCATTGCAGATGAGTTCTTCCGTAAAGCCCCCACAGTTGAATGACACAAAGGGACGCTCCCGCCTGGGGCTCAATCGATGGATCGATCTGGCCACAAGTTCTTTTCCCGTTCCGCTTTCCCCTTGCAAGAGCACATTGCAGTCAACCGGGGCCACTTTTTTGACCATCGCGATGATCTCCTGCATGGCCCGGCTCGACCCGCAAAACTCCGGCAAGATGTCTTCGCCACCCAGGGTCTCCCGCAACCGGCGGTTCTCTTTCTTGAGGGCCAGCTTTTTGGCCGCACTGCCGGCCAATGAGCCGATTTCACTCAACCTGAAAGGCTTTGTGACATAATGATACGCCCCCTGCTTGATAGCCTCCACGGCTGAATCGATCGAGCCCTGACCTGTAATGATAATGACTTCAACATCATCGTAGTGCCCGATCAGGCGCCGAAGGATCTCCATGCCATCCGCATCCGGCAGGCCCAGATCAAGAAAGACAACGTCAAAAGGCGTATCCGCCATGCGTTCAAGAAACGGCACCCCGCGGTCAAAGCTCTCCGTCTCATAGCCCTCGCCGTCAAGAAACGCCTTCAGGCGTCGGCATACGGTGATTTCATCGTCAATGACGGCTATTCTTGTCTTCATGAGTACCCATCTGGTCCTGGTCGGCTGCAGGGAGAAAAATTGAAAATGTCGTCCCCTTGTCCAACTCGCTCCTCACCTCAATGTGTCCACCATGGGAACGGATGATGCCATACGCCAGCGAAAGTCCCAGCCCGGTTCCATCCCCGACTTCTTTGGTTGTAAAAAACGGATCGAATATGTGTTCCACATCGCCCGGTTTGATCCCGGTCCCCGTGTCCGTTACATCGATTCTGATGAATCCCCCGGACACGGGGTGGGCCTTGATGGAGATCGTGCCACTAGGGCCCGTAGCGTCAATCGAGTTTAAAAACATATTTAAAAAGACGTGCTGCAGGTCCTGGCCCCTGCCATTGATGGGAGGCAGGTCGTCGCTGATGTCCAGTTTCAATTGGATGTCTGCAAGGAGCAACTGGTTCTTGACCAGCTTCAGGGTCTCTTCGATCACGTCTTTGATCTGCAGCCTCTTCAACACGGGACGTTCCGAACGAGAAAAGTCCAGGAGATTCTTAACCACCTGACCGGCCCGGTCGGCCTGGGTAAGTATATCATCGATCAGGCCCCTGATCTCCTCTTTGGACATGGTTTCGTAACCCAACTGTAACGCCTCCGCAGTCAACGAAATGTTGTTCAAGGGGTTGTTCAGCTCGTGGGCAATCCCTGATGTAAACGTGCCGATGGAGGCCAATTTGCGCGAATGAAGCAACTGTTCCTGCCGGACCTCAAGCTCTCTGGCCATGTTGTTGAAGGCCTGTATCAGGTGGGAAATTTCATCTTCTCTTTCGGTTTGGTAGGCAATCGGGGTGAAGGTCTCTTTGGCGACCTGCCTGGTTGCCTCTTCAATCAAGCTCAAAGGTTTCAGAATCCCCCTGCTGAGCAGGTGAAACATCACGACAATAAAAATGACCAGAATCCCCAAAAACGCCAGGGGAATAACCGTCAGGGTCCGCTGCAAAGCGGCCTGGATTCGCTGGCGCTTGGCCTCGATGAGCTTCTGAGAAAAATAGACGAGTGCCTTTCCTTTTTCACGAATCTTTCTGAGCTGGACATCGGTGATTCCGGTATCGATCAGGGTCTTGTTTTCGTCCAGGATGGCTTTATAGCTCGCCAGATTTTGCTGGAATTTCCGATAGTCGCCCTCGCTTGCACCCGCCTCGATATGGCTGATGAGTTCCTTGCTGGCCCCTTCGATCTTCAGGAGGTAAAATTCGCTTTCTTTCAAGCTTTCAAGGTCACGATAATAGATGAAGTTCTTTTCGTAGCGTCTCAACTCAAGGACATTATTAAAAAAATCATCCAGGTTTTCGACTTCGATCAGCTTTTCCCGAAGCGAAAAGATGTTCTTGTAATAGACCGCAGTCACGGCCCCGATGATGATCAGGCACAGTGCAAAAAACACGGTCACCTTGGCCCTAATGGTCTTCATTTAAAAGACTCCTTTCCTGCGCCTGGTGGTCGGCGTAACGGTGCGACCGTCCCCCCCACGCGTCCTAATATCATCAAAACCCTTTTTTAACCACCCTGTCCCATCCCGGATCCACCGCCAAAAAAACGAAGATCGGACTCTTATGGCATGATTGCAGCGTGTTGAACAAAAACGCTGGTTGAAACCCTTCACTTGGCTTCAGCGTGGGCAGATCCATTTTGAT
>JAFDGP010000106.1 GCA_019309245.1 Deltaproteobacteria bacterium
TGCCGCTCGCCAGTTGTTGGATACATTTTGGCCGATTGCCACCCGAACCTTGATGTAAGGAGAGGCGACAGCGACCACCACCACACTTTGTTCGTGCCGGTTATCACATATCTCGCCGGCCGTGGTCGCGCCTAAAACGGGCACATCGCCCACCACGCGGCAAATTCCATCAAGCAATGTTTCGAGGTCATAGGAGACCGATGCAAACACCAGCACGACTGAAAGGTCCTGTTTGTTCAGTGATGCTGTTGCCCGACGGGCCGTATCGGCGCCTGTGGCACCCGCATCATCGCCTTTGCCGACGCTATAGCCTACTTCAATGTTGGAAACTTGTTGCGCCTTTGCCATCGTGGAGCTCCTATTGTTAGATGACTTGGATGACGTTCTTCCATCGGAAAACGGCGGGTCCAGAGCCATGCAGAGAGGGGAATGAAACCGCTTCATGCCCTGTCATCTACATGTCCGAAATAGACCATGCCCAAGACCAGCAGCACGAATCATGCCAAGGGGAAGAGTTTTTTGACAGGTTACGGATTATCCAACGATGCTTATCAACAAGTCAGGGCGAATACATGGCGGCTGGGGAGGGCTTGCAATTCATTGCCGCAAGGGGGTAAAATCAATTCGAATTAGCTGCACTTAGAAAACCCGCAAGACCGACAGACCAGGCACCCGCCGTCGTGTTCGAGGGTGCTGCCGCAGTCCGGACAGGCTCCCATCATGGCGGCAGGCGCACCGGCGTCGATGTTGAGGTAGTGTTTGATGACCTGTGATATGGCATCCGGACATGAGAGGACCATGCCCCCGTTTTGCCAGATCGGCGACGGGCATCGGATCCCCGTGAGCTGTTTTAAAATGGCCTCCACTTTGACACCGCTGCGCAAGGCCAGGGAAATGAGGCGCCCGGCGGCTTCGATCTGTGAAGAAGCGCATCCGCCGGTCTTGCCCATCTGGGCAAAGACCTCACAAATGCCTTGGTTATCCTCGTTGATGGTGACGTAGAGCTTGCCGCAGCCCGTATTGATCCGTTCCGTGACCCCTTTGGTGCGTACCGGCCGGGTGCGCGGTACGATGGCTGCCTCCTGGGCCCGGGCGCTTCCCAGATTCAGGACCTGGCGGCCGCGGCTTCCGTACCGGTATATGGTGATCCCCTTACAGCCCATCTCATAGGCGAGCCTGTAGGCCCTATCAACATCGTCGACAGTGGCGTCCGGCGGGAAATTGACTGTCTTTGAAACCGCGTTGTCCGTGTGTTTCTGAAAGGCAGCCTGGATCTGGATGTGCCATTCCGGGGCAATGTCGTGGGCGGTTACAAACAGGCGCTTTATCTTTTTGGGAATTCCCGCAATGCCCTGGATACTGCCGGACCGGGCGATTTCCTCGATCAGATTGTCTGAATAGAAGCCCTCGGTTTTGGCCAATTGTTCAAATACGGGATGAATTTCCAGCAGGGATTGTCCATCCAGCACGCGACGTTCAAAGACCACCGCAAAAAGTGGTTCCACGCCGCTGGAACACCCCGCAATGATACTGATAGTGCCTGTCGGTGCCACTGTGGTGGTCGTGGCATTGCGCATGAACGGGGTTTTCGGATCATCGAAAATACTGCCCTTGTAGGCGAGAAAATTTCCGCGTTTTTTAGCCAGTCTCGAGGAGGCCCTTCTGGCCTCGCGTGAGATAAACGCCATTATCTGTTCCGCCCGCCGGACCGCGGCTTTGGAATTATATGGAATGCCGAGTTTGATCAGCATATCCGCAAAACCCATAACGCCCAGCCCGATCTTTCGGGTCTGTTTGGTCATGGTTGCGATTTGGCGCAACGGGTACTTGTTGACGGCGATGACATTGTCCAGAAAATGGACTGCTAAATGGACACAATGCTTCAATTTCGTCCGGTCCAGCTTGCCTCTGGTGACCATGAGCGCCAGATTAATCGAGCCTAAATTACAAGATTCATACGGGAGGAGCGGCTGTTCCCCACACGGGTTTGTGGCTTCGATTTCTCCAAGGGCCGGGGTAGGATTGGCCTGGTTGATCCGGTCCAAGAAGATGACTCCCGGCTCACCGCTGCTCCAGGCCGCCTGCACGATTTGTTGAAAAATGGCCTTTGCCGAGACGCGCTTAATCACTTTTCGGTTTCTGGGGTTGATCAGCTCGTAGTCCTTATCTGCGTCCAGAGCCTTCATAAACGCCGATGTCAGGGCTACAGAGATATTGAAGTTGTTCAGCTTGACCAGGTCGGTCTTACTCCGAATAAAGGCCTCGATATCCGGGTGGTCCACCCTGAGGATTCCCATATTGGCACCGCGCCGGGTGCCTCCTTGTTTCACGGTTTCCGTGGCCACATCAAAGACCGTCATGAAGGAAATCGGACCGCTCGACACCCCGCGTGTGGACATCACCACATCGTTTTCGGGCCGCACCCGAGAAAAGGAAAAACCGGTACCCCCTCCGCTCTTATGAATAATCGCAGTGTGTCGCAGGGTCTCAAAAATGCTGTCAATGGAATCCTCGACAGGCAAAACAAAACAAGCTGCCAGCTGTCCCAGTCGCCGCCCGGCGTTCATCAGGGTGGGTGAATTGGGCAGAAATGAAAGGCTTGTCATCAAAGAATAAAAGGCCTGTTCGGTCTTTTTGACATTTGCCTGTGGGTCGAACCGTGCGTCCGCTGCAGCGACCGCCCGGGCCACGCGCTTAAACAGGGCCTCGGGGGTTTCCGCGGGATTGCCACGGCGGTTTTTCTTGAGGTACCGACGCTGGAGCACGGCCAGCGCGTTTTCAGACAGTGGGACCATCATGGGCTTTCCCGACCTTCGTGTTGATAACGATGACACGGAGTCTACCGGATCCGGGCTATTTTTTTGCACCCGGGATGTTGTTACCGGGTTGTTGCCGCAAAAAGTCGACAAAGGCACGGCAAAGAGGAGATTGCGTGCGATATTTATGGGTTATCAAATAAAAGCTTCTGGGGAAAGATATCCCTCGAATCTTCACCTTCATCAACGTACCTGCCGTCAGCTCATCGGCCACGGCGCATTCCGGCAAGACCGAAACCCCCACGCCGGCCTTGATCGCTTGCCGGACGGCTTCTGTACTGCCCAGTTCGGCAACGACATTGAGTTCACCGAGCCGGTGACCGGATTGGTCCAACAGTTCTTCAAGGGACTTGCGGGTCCCGGAGCCGGGCTCCCGCATGACAAAAGGCTCTGTGACCAGATCTTGCATGGCGATAGAGGCCCGCCTTGTCCACTTGTGAGCCGCCGGTACGATCAGAAACATCTCATCATCCATGACCTTTTCTTGGTCTAGCCGCGGCTCATGGGTCGCGGCGCCCACAATCCCAAGTTCCACCCGGCCCTCCAGGGTGTCTAAGACAACACCTGCCGAATCACGTTGGATAATGGTCACCGCGACTTCCGGATAGATCTTTTTAAATGAGCCAAGCAGCGGCGGCAGGATATAGCCTCCGGGAATGGTGCTGCCGCCGATGGTCAGGTGTCCCTTGATCTTGCCGTGGAATTCCGCCAACGCCCTTTCGGTTTCTTCTCTTAGAGAAATCATCTTCCTGGCGTATGTGTACAGGAGCTCCCCGGCTTTCGTGGGGATTACCTCTCGGCCCAGACGGTCCACCAGCCTGCATGAAAAATGCTCTTCCAGGTCCTTGATATGACTGCTGACCGTCGGTTGCGATAAAAACACAGCTTCAGCGGCCCTGGAAAAACTTCGGAGTTCAACGACCTGGCAGAAAATTTGAAGCCTCCAAAGATCCATGTCGGATACTCCTGTGCGCGCAAAACGTACGCTTGAGCCTCCCCATGGCTCGCAATTTGCGCAAAGGGTTTTCGGTTGTCCGTTCCAGGTTTTCAGCCAAAGGTAGAAACTAGCATGCGGTGGACCTGCCATATTTTTCCTTGAGCCTATCATGGACGTACTCCGGGACGAGCCCGGTGGTATCTCCCCCAAAACAGGCGGCTTCCTTGATGATAGAAGAACTGATAAAGATCCACCGCAATCCGGTCATGAGAAAAACGGTTTGTATGTTTTTATTGAGCTTGCGATTCATCAAGGCCATTTGGAATTCGTATTCGAAGTCGGACACGGCGCGCAGTCCTCGAAGAATGGCATCTGCTCCCTGCTGTGAAACATAGTCAACAAGGAGTCCGTCAAAGCTGTCCACCTCTACGTTAGGGACTCCCTTAAGAGCGTGTCTGAGCATATCCAGGCGCTCATCCACGGTAAACAGGGGATGCTTGCTCCCGTTGGTGACGATGGCCACGATAAGCCGATCAAATAATCTCAAGCCTCGATGTACGATATCGAGGTGGCCGTTGGTTACCGGATCGAATGTGCCCGGATAAACAGCGAGTTTTTGTGGCATCCCGGGGCTCCCGATGGTTGCGATGAGTACGGTTTTCGATGACAAAAGCCTTGCCGCCGACCATCGCTGAACACAATAAGATGTTCGTGCTCATACCACAGATTCGTAAAAAGAAACAAGGGTGTTCCCGTGCCCGCGCTGGCGGATTTGCTCGAGACTGCCCACCTTCTCGGGCAAAGGTTCCCGACGGCTGTGCTCGACAACCACCAGGGCCGATGAGGCCAGACACTCAGAGCGTTCCAGCAGATTCAGGGTTGTCAAACCCATGGCACGGTCATACGGGGGGTCCATGAATACGAGGTCAAAGACGCGGCCCCTGGCCTTTAAAAAGGCCAGGCCTTTAAGAATGTCTCGTTTGAGCACAACACACTGCCGATCCAGTCCGAATACCGAGATGTTTCGGGCGCTCAGCTTGACGGCCTGAGTGTGGTTGTCCACCAAAACGGCCATTGAGGCTCCTCGACTTAGCGCCTCAATGGCAAGGCTGCCGGTGCCGGCGAACAGATCCAAAACGACTGAACCAGCCACACGGTCGGCCAGGATATTAAAGATCATTTGCTTGAAGTAGTCCGTGGTCGGCCGAATGTCGGACTTTTTCAAGGGACATAGCCTTCTTCCTCTGAGTGTACCACCGGTGATTCTCAGCATGGCAGGCTTTTTCCATATCTGTTGGGAGCTTAGCATAACCCCCTGCCGGGAGTCGGGTCGCCTTCCCTCAAGGCGATATGACCCGGGCCGAGCCGTGCGGGAGGCTGTGCCAGTTCATCGGTGTATCTCTTTTCGGCAAAACGACCCGACTCCCGAGCGACTGAGTGCGCAAAATATTGCCTTGTAAGCCGGAGCAACGGGCTTTGCGAACGTCTCCTGTGGACGCTGTCAGGAGCCGGTAATTTTGTATGCCTTCATTTTTTTGTTGAGATGGCTCTTTTGGATTCCGAGGGCCGCTGCGGTATCGGCAATGCTGTTATCATGTTGACTGAGCTTATGGATAATGAAAGCCTTTTCGAACGCCTGTTTTGCCTCATCCAGACTGGGTGCCCCAAAAAATGTCTCGATCGGAGGAGGCGCGCTTTGAGTTTTGTATGATGCGGGGATGTGTTGAGTGTCTATGACGTCGGATTCCGTCATGATAGCCAGCCGTTCCACCAGGTTCTTGAGTTCACGTACGTTTCCGGGCCACCGATAACCCTTTAGCACGTCAATGGCCGCCGGGGTGATTGCTTTTCTGGGGCCGCCGCCTTCTTCGGCGAACGTCTTTAGAAATGTTTCCACCAAAAACGGGATGTCTGCTGTGCGGTTCCTCAACGGAGGTACGGCTATGGGGATGACATTGAGCCGATAATAGAGGTCTTCCCGAAATGCCCCCCGCTCGATTTCTTTCTCCAGGTTTTTGTTACTCGCTGCCAGAACCCGCACATCCACGGTTAGGGTCCTGGACCCACCCAGACGCTCGAACTTTTGTTTTTCCAGGACGTTGAGAATCTTGGCCTGCGTTTTGAGGCTCATGTCTCCGATTTCGTCTAAAAAAATCGTTCCCTGATCCGCGATCTCGAATTTGCCCCGCTTTCTTGCGGTTGCTCCGGCAAAGGCCCCCTTCTCATGGCCGAAGAGTTCGCTTTCAATAAATTCTTCTGCAATGGCCGCACAGTTCACAGTGATCAGCGGTTTATCGACCCGGTCACTCATCTGGTGGATGGTGCGGGCGACCAGTTCCTTGCCGGTTCCGTTTTCTCCGGTGATGAGAACCCATGCGTTGGTCGGCGCCGCAATGGCGATTTGTTTTTTCAGCGCCTGGATCGGGGGGCTGTTGCCCGTGAGGGAATATTTGTCGATGGTTTTTTTCCGCAGATATCGATTTTCTTCCTCAAGCCTTCGAAAGTTAAGCGCATTGTTGATGGTGACGATGACTTTTTCTATGGAAAGAGGTTTCTCGATAAAATCGTAGCCTCCCAGCTTGGTGGCCCTGACCGCGGTCTCAATGGAACCGTGTCCGGAAATAATGATGACCTGGAGAAAGGGATTGGTTCTCTTGATCTCGCGAAGGGTCTCGATCCCGTCCATGCCCGGCATCCAGATATCCAGAAGCACCAGATCCGGGGATTCTTCTTCGATGACTTTCAAGGCCTCGTAACCGTTCGACGCAGTTAGGGTCTCATAGCCCTCGTCGGAAAGGATGCCGCTGAGCGATTGCAGGATCGTGGCCTCGTCGTCCACGATCAGAATAACGGGAAACATGGATGCACTCCTTACACAGGCAAGCTGATGATAAACTTGGTTCCTCTCGGGTGGTTGTCCTCGGCACGAATTGTGCCCTTGTGATCCTCAATAATTGCGCTGACGATCGATAGGCCAAGGCCCATTCCGGTTTTTTTCGTCGAGAAATAAGGTTCGAACAGACGTCCTTTGTCCCTGGGTGAAATGCCGACCCCTGTGTCGGCCACTTCCATACGTACCAATCGGGCCAGCGTGTCATACTCGAGCAAGACAGTGATGTTTCCCTGCCCATCGATTGCGGATACAGCATTGTCCACAAGGTTCAACAGGGCCCTTTTGATCTGTCCTTGATCCAGATTCAACGGCGGGATCTGGGAACGGATTTCGACCTTGAAGTGAATGTGCGGGTGGGCCTCTCGATACAGGGTGACGATTTCCGCGACAAGGTCTGGCAGGCTGCATGCCTCGCGGGTCAGAACCGGCAGCCGCGCGAAAGCCGAGAACTCATCAACGAGGTTTCTGATCTGATCCACTTGGTTGATGATGGTCTGGGTGCATTCCCGAAATACCATTTTGTCCCCCGCGATCCGGTCGCCGTATTTGCGCTGGAGCCGTTGGGCAGAAAGCTTGATCGGGGTCAGTGGATTCTTGACTTCGTGTGCAATACGCCGGGCGACTTCCCTCCAGGCGGCCATTCGCTGGGCCTTTTCAATTTCCGTCAGATCGTCGAAAACCACCACCGTTCCCATGAAACGGCCCTGCTCGTCCATAAGGGCCGTGATATAGACCATGAAGGTTCGAGCCGTCTCATCAATAGTAATCCTAACGGTTCTTTCCAGGGCATTATCGGTGCTGTTTTGCAATTCCTCCAACAGCTCTTCCGCCATGGTTAAGTGCTCGGGACTCAACACTTTCTTGTAGTTTTTATTCAGCAGTTGAGTTGCCTGCGCGCCGAGCATTTTTTCAGCGGCCTTGTTAATGGTGGTAAAAAAACCCCGGGTATCCAGGGAGATCACTCCCGTGGACATGTCTCTGAGGACCGTCTCCATATAGATTCGCCTCTGTTCGATTTCAATATTTCTTTTTTTGAGTTCCCGCGCGGAGAGTTCTAGCTGTTGTTTGCCGAATTTCAGGTCCCGCGTCATCTTGTTGAACGCCTGGACCAGAGTTCCCATCTCGTCATCGGCAACCATCTCGATGGTGACATCCAGATCGCCTTCAGCAACCCGCCGCGTGCCTTCAGCGACTTCCTGGATGGGAATGGTTAATGTTTTGGCCAGATAAAACCCAAACCATGTCGCACAAAAAATAATCAGCAATGCCACGATGGAAAGCGTCACCAAGTGACTTGCCTGGATCGGCTTTTTGACCATTTTCATCTGTTGATATTGCTCAAAGCCCCTCGATATTGCGTTCATGTTGCGTGACAGGCTCAGGGGAATGACCGTGGTCACGGCCACTACCCCCACCGCCTTGTCCGGACCCGCGTCCGCGGGGATGCAGCCCAGTGTCC
>JAFDGP010000107.1 GCA_019309245.1 Deltaproteobacteria bacterium
CTAGGTGGCGGCGAGATGAGGTTCCAGCCCTTGTTCATGCGCGGGCCGGGAGCGCTTGACCAGGGTCACGCCTGTTCCGGCGAGTCGGTTCGGACATTCGCAACAGGTCCAAAACCGCCACTGGCTCTCAATCGCCTGCGCCATACAGGCCTCGTAGTCCGGACATTGAAAATTTTGTTCTCCCACCTTTTGAACGGGATTCGCCTGGGCTTCCACAACTGTTTCCCCCTTTCTCTTTTTTCCTTTCCATCGGCAGATCCACATAAAACTATAGCAAAAGGCCGGGAAACCTCATGTGAATCGGGCAAAGGGCCCCGGGCAAGAGGACAGGCCATTGTATCGAAAATTTCTATAATAGATCTGGCCTTCTATTGATATTAAATATTGGACGGCAAAGGCCGTATTTGGTACCAAAATCATGATGTCGTCCTGGCGGTGGCCGGCAAGACGGCATGACTTCATGACAACAGGAGGAATCCCCATGAAACGATGGATGGTAACAATCGTGATGATGCTGTGGATGTGCAGCACAGCAAGTATTTCCCAGGCCGGGATCAAGATGCAGATCGACGAGCACACAAAAGGCGAAATCGGCATCTGGATGCAGACTTGGTATCAGTGGGTTGAAGACGGTAAGAGTACCACCTCGACCTGGAAAGACCAGAACCTCAATGACTTTATCCTGCGCCGCGCCTACCTGTACCTCAAAGGCCAGGTGACGGACCATGTCCACTTTTTTACCCACATTGCTTCAGACAAGGTCGGCCAGGACGGACTGGACAACCCGTCATACGGCCTGGGAAGCGGTGTGGCGTGGCGGGACCTGTGGGTCACCTTTGATCTTTCGGACAGCTTCAAGCTCCAAATGGGACGCATGTACGTGCCTCTCACCCGCAACTATGGCACCACCTCCACAAAATGTATGTTAACCATGGACCTGCCCTTCCTGCAGGGAGGCTCGCGCGGGGGCATCTTCTACGCCCAGAAAGTCGGCCGGGACGACGGCATCACCCTGTGGGGCAATCCACTGGACGGCTTGATCCAGTACCGCCTCATGATCTCAGAAGGCGTGGAAGGAGACAATAATCCCGATGATACGCTGCGCTTTGCGGGGCGAGTGTCGGTAAGCCTCCTGGACCCGGAAACCGGATGGTTCAACAAGGGGACGTACCTGGGCAAAAAGAAGGTCTTAAGTGTCGGCCTGGGCATCGACAGCCAGAAGGACCTCACGCTCGGCAGCCTGGCGGATCAAGACAACTTCGTGTGGACGGTGGACGCCTTTTTTGACTATCCCGTGGGCGAAGGCGCGGTGAGTGCCGAGGCCGCCTATATCAATATCGAAAACGGCACACAGACCCAACCACAGGGCTATACGTCTCTTAGCGCCGGCGATGATGCCAAAAACTGGTACATCAATGCCGGTTACCTGTTTCCCGGCACGATCGGCCCGGGCCGTCTCCAGCCCTACGTACGGTATGAGACGGTGGACGTTGATGAAAGGGACTCCAGCATAGACTATGAAACCGACTTCTGGAGCGGCGGGGTCAACTATTACCTCAAGGGACACAACGCCAAGCTCACGGCTGACTACATGCACGTCGACCAGGATACCCCCACCTCCACCAGAAAGGACCGGGATATCTTTACCTTTCAGATTACGGTCGGGTTTTAAGAGAAGGAAACCAGATATCAAGATAAAATCCCAACACCTCCTTTCCCCATACCTTCAACAAAAGGGCAGCCGGACATGGGTCCGGCCGCCCTTTGTTGTTGCCCATACCCCATTGGTAAAACAGGACCGCAACACGTACCGGTCCCACGGGCCCATTGTTTCACACAGTTGCGCTTTCTTTCTCTCTTTTCATTTTGTTTAGCAATTGCATATTGAGATAGCGTCTGGTTCCCCATCGGGTGCCGGCGATGTGGCGCAGGCGAGCAGCTACCAGCATTAGGGCTGAATTACCATCGGGAAAAGCACCGACTACCCGCATTCGTTGCCTGACCTCCCGCAGGATGCGCTCCAGGGAATTTTGGTACGGATGCATCGCCAGTGGACGCTTAGAAAATTGTAGTAGGTTGGGGTTGACACTACTGACCTGGCACGATATTGACCAAATTAAAAACATCAATTTTTTGGTCAGCCCTGATGTACATCCCTTGAGAGCTTCGAAAGACATTCCACCATCGCATTTCGCAATTTTATGCCATCCTGCTGACAGGGCCAAGACAGTCCGGGAAAACGACTTTCTTGAAAAACGAATGATTGGAGGCGCCATGTTGACCAAGACCCAACTGGAGAGATATGCCGATGTGCTGGTGTGGGGCCTTAAAACGGCCCGGGAAAAGACGTTTAAAAAAGGGGAGATCGTGCTGGTACGCTACGATCGAGGTGCGGAGTCTCTTGCTGAACGCCTCCAGGCCCGGTTCCTGGACAGGGGGCTCCATGTTGTGCTGCGGGCCGGACTGACCTGTGAGATGGAAAGGCAGTTTTTCGAAAAGGCAAACACCCCCCAGCTCGTTTTCCAGGCACCCGGCGAAAAACAGCTCTATGATGCCCTAAACGGCGGCATCTACCTTTACGCCCCCGAATCCCTGACCCACCTGAGGCATATCGACCCGAAAAAGATTGCCAGGGCGGCGGTAGCCAGAAAGCCATTGCGAGACATTCTGGACAGGCGGGAAGAAAAGGGCCTGTTCGGATGGTCCTTGTGCATGGTGCCCACCCCGGCGCTGGCCAAACACGCCGGGTTGACCCTGAAGCAATATACCCATCAGGTGGTGCGAGCCTGCTATTTGGACGCCAAAGATCCGGTGGGCCAATGGAAGGCGGTCTACAAAAGGGCGGTCCAGCTCAAGAAGCGGATCAATGCCCTGGACGTGTCCTACTACCGGGTGCAATCCAGGCACATGGATTTGAAAATAACCCCGGGTGCGCGCCGGCGTTGGGTTGGTATCTCCGGGCATAACATTCCCAGCTTTGAGATCTTTCTCTCTCCGGACTGGCGGGGAACGGAAGGCATTTTTTTTGCGGACCAGCCTTCTTTTAGAAACGGAAATGACGTTAGGGAGGTACGGCTGACATTCAAGAAGGGAAAGCTCATCAGGATCGAGGCGAAAAAGGGCCGCGATTTTATCCGCAAGCAACTGGCCATGGATCCTGGCGCCTCACGGGTGGGTGAGTTCTCCTTGACGGACAGGCGCTTTTCCAGGATCAACAAGTTCATGGCAAACACGTTGTTTGACGAAAACTTTGGCGGGCGATTCGGCAATTGCCATATCGCCATGGGCGCGTCCTATTCGGACACCTATGACGGCAACCCGAAGGCGCTTACGGCCGCCAGAAAAAAGGCGCTGGGGTTCAACGACTCGGCGCTGCACTGGGACCTGGTAAACACGGAAAAAAAGACCGTTACCGCCCGGCTTTCTTCCGGGGAGGATGTGGTGGTATATAAAGACGGCATATTCATCTAGCTTCCGTCAAGAAATGTCCCTTTTCCCCCTGTGCGGCGTTCGACGCAGGGTTACGGCCTGCGCCTCAAAAACACAACCGCCTGCTGTCCAAAGGATTCAAGATCATGTCACACCAGGAAAAATTCCGGTTTGTGGTCCATGAGCACCATGCCCGCCAGCTTCACTATGACCTTCGGCTGGAAATCAACGGCGTTCTTAAATCCTGGGCCCTGCCCAAAGGGCCCTCGATGAACCCCTCGGAAAAAAGGCTGGCGATCCTGGTCAAAGACCATCCACTGGATTACGCGGGGTTCGAGGGAATCATTCCGGCCGGCCTCTCAGGCGCCGGCCCCGTGGTGGTGTGGGACGAAGGCCAATATGCCGTGGTTGCTGAAAGGCATCCCCGTGACGCCTTCAGGGCCGGAAAGATGGTCCTGGAACTGTTCGGCCGGACGCTTAAAGGGGGGTTCACCCTGTTTCGGATGAAAGGGCGGGGACCGGAAAATTGGCTCTTTGTCAAACGAAAAGACGCTTACAGCCGACCGGCCTGGCGCCTGGAAATGGTTCTCACCGAACAACGCAGGGCCGAGCTCACAGAAAGGGTCCCCCCCTGTGACACGTCCTGAGTCGTACACCGGAATTGAATTGCCCGCCCGAATCCTTTTTGTCTGTACGGGAAATATCTGTCGGAGCCCCTTTGCCGCGGCGTTGGCCGATACCCTGGCCCGACAAGAGGGCCTTGTCATCCTCGAAGCGGATTCTGCGGGCCTGCTCGTCCTTCCCGGCAACCCCGCCACCCCCATGGCCCAGCGGGTCGCCCGCGAATACGGCGTGGATCTCTCAACACACAGTGCCAAACCGGTCTCGGCCGCACTGGTGGCGTGGTGCGATATGGTTCTCGTCATGGAGCACTCTCATAAAAAGGCCCTGCTGGAAGCCTATCCCGAGGCCTCGGACAAGGTCGTTTTTCTCAGACATTTTGCCCGTCACGGATCAAGACAGCGCGGGATTTCAGATCCTTATGGCCTGGACTATGAGGCCTACCGATTTTGTTACCTGGACATTCAGGACGCAGTTCTCGGGCTCGTGGAGCACCTCACAAACCGCCCGACGGCCTTTGAGCCGGTCAGGGTAACCTGTTACGAGGGCTACAAGGCCTGCGAGTCCCCGCGCCAATTTGAATGGAAGGGGCGTACACACGAGGTGCACGAGGTCATTGATCGCTGGTATGAAGCCGGGCGTGCCGCCCCGTACACCCCTTATGACTACTTCAAGATAAAGACCCCCGACGGTAAGATCTTTATCTTGCAATATGACCGCCATCGCGACACCTGGGGGATCATGGCACGACTGGGTACATCGCCTTAAAGCAAGATCCGTCTTCTCGGTGCCCGGGCTGCCGAACGCCTTTGCTTCTGGTGGGTGCAACAACACGGCCGGCACCAAATACGTCCTGAAAAAACAACTCGACAAACGCCGGAGATCGTTTTATAGGCTGCGGGTAGACCTCACCGGCCCTGGAGAGGAGCCTGCATTGCGTATCGATCGCCTTCACGATATCAGCCTCAAGTGGAAATTGCTCATCCCGTTTCTCTTTCTCGCCGCCGTGGGCGCCATGGCCCTGTTTCTGGTTTCTTACCGCTTCCAGGCCCACTTGATTCAGTTAAACGAGGCCCGGCGTCTTACCACCAAATATCACTATTTCCTGGATACCCTTGATCTCAGAAAAGACCAGGTTTTGAGCCTAGCATCCCTGATAGCAGAGGACCCGGCTATATCCCAGGCCCTTGCCGAAAAAGACCGAAAAGCCCTGATGGATCTGGTCAAGGCGCGCTTTGAGACCTTGAAGCAAGATTACAACATCGCCCAGCTGCATTTTCATACCCCCTCCGGCAAATCCTTCTTGCGGGTCCACCGGCCGGATCGATATGGGGATGACCTTCGGGCCTGTCGCCAAACCGTCAATGTAGCCGGGTTGACCGGTCGCAAGGCAGCGGGGCTGGAAAAAGGGGCCACCGGGTTTTCCCTGCGAGGGGTGGTTCCGGTGGTATACCTGGGCAAACAGGTCGGCACCGTGGAGGTGGGTATGTCGCTTGACCAGACATTTTTAGATCGGTTCAGGCAAAGTCTGGACGCCCACATCACCTTGTATGTCCCTGGAGAACCGCTGGACACGGGCCCCAGGGTCTTTGCCTCCACATCCAAGATCCATAGCCTGTCTCTGAGGATTTTCAACCAGGTCCTGTGTGCAGAGGAGCCCTTTTTCTACACCACGACCCAAAAAGACACAGGCCGGGCGGTTATCGTCGGACCCGTTCATAGCTTTTCGGCAAAGACGGTGGCAGTGGTGGAAATCAGTGTGGACCGAAGCCCGACCCTGGCACTTCTGAAACAGTATAAGGCCATCGCCATTGTGATCGGGCTGGCCGGCCTGGTGCTGTCCATCTCATTTGTCTGGCTGATTTCCGCGGCCTTTACCCGACGGATCGCAAAGGTTGTTGAGGCCTCTGAAGACATTGCGGCCGGTCACCGGGACACGCGCATTGAAATCAAGGGCGGTGACGAGATCGGTACCATGGCCGGGTCGATCAATAAAATGCTGGCGGCGCTCGACCAGTCCCGCCTCAAAATCAAGGCCTATGCCGAAAACCTGGAGTCCATGGTGGAAGAGCGCACTCGCGCTCTGAGAGAGTCGGAACAGAGTTACAAAACCCTGGTGGAACATGTGCCCGTCGTCGTCTACTTCGTAATGGCGGACGGGACAGCGATGTTTTTGAATCGTTTTGTTGAAGAGGTTATCGGGGTCAACCCCCAGGAACTCAGCGGCCACCACGAGGTCTGGGCGGAACATATTCACCCGCACGACAGAGCCAGGGTGGAGACCCAGTTTGAAACCTGCCTGCGCGAGGGGAAAGAATTCCACCTGGAATACAGGATGATTCATAAAGACGGCCACACCGTGTACGTTCTTGATCATGCCGTGCCCGTGTTTGAAAACAACGGCGAGCTGTTCAGAATGGACGGCATTATTGTGGACGTGACGGCACGAAAAGAACTCCAGGACAAAATCGTTCAGGCCGAAGAAATGGAAACCCTCAGCGAGGTTTCCGCCCGCCTGGCCCATGAAATTCGCAACCCCCTGACCTCGATTGGGGGCTTGACCAGGCGGCTGGCCAAGTCCTTCGATCCGACGGACCCGCGACGAAAAAAGGGGGAGATGATCGTTGAAGAGGTGGAACGTTTGGAAAAGATCCTGTCCATGATGACCGCCTATATCGAACCCAAATCAATCACTTTGCGGCAGTGTGACCTGAACAATGTCGTGAGCCGTGCCGTGGGGCAAATCAAGTCCAAACACAAGGACCGAGGCCTCACCGTCAAATGCCGATTCGATGAGGCGCTGGACCCGGTCTGGCTGGACTGCAATCTTTTTGAGAAGGTCCTCCATGGTCTTATGGAAAACGCCTTTTTCCGGATGCGCCAACAGGGCCATATCGAAATCGAGACCCGGCAAAACGGCCGGTATGCCACGCTGATCCTGTCCTATAATATGCCCTTTATCTCTGAGGATGATATCGACCATTATTTTTATCCGTTTGTCGTGGATTATCCATTCCCGGAAACCGGACGAAACAAGACCATTATGGACATCCCGATCTGTAAGGTCCTCGTGCACAAGCACGGCGGCATCATCAACGTCAACAAAGAAGGGGACAATACGGTAAAAATCACCATCTCTCTCCCGTACAAGCGGCCGGAATCGACGACCGCTTATCTATAGAGCCGACAACAGCACTGCATGGCCCCACAAGAGGCCTTGTCCATGCCTCAAATTATTTGAATCGAATTTCTTAATAAGGAAAAACAACAATGCAGACATGAAACGCTTGAAGCTCTTGGCCATAACCGCCTGGATTATCCTTACAGCCGGATGCACGTTGCCGGCGATTCGCTACCCTTTCGCCTCCCAGGACCGGGTGTGGTTTCAAAAAGGGGTCCCCCAAAGTACGCTCATCTCCGACCTTGAGGCGTGCCGCTCCGAGGGTACAGATGAATATTCCGTGAGGCATTGCATGAAAGCCAAGGGATACCTGTGGCTTCCACGAACGGAAGCGGAGCTGCTTCAGGTTCGCACCCTTCAGGAAAAGGGCCTCGAACACCAACAGATTGCCTCGGAACTACAATGGTCCAGGAAAAAGGTGGGCCGCTACACCGATGACGGCTTCAAGCTGGGCCGTATTGACGCGCTGGGCCGGCAGCCTGTGGACATCCTGGCGAGCCTGGGAAAACCAGCCGTGCCCCAGCTTATAAAGCAACTCCACAGTCATGACCCGCTTTCCAGGCGGCAGGCCGCCCAAGCCCTGGGCGAGATCGGCGATGCCCGGGCTATGGGAGCCTTGATCCACCTGTTGCACGACCCCGACGCGCTCATCCAGAGGCATGCGGCCAAGGGTTTGGGAAAGATTGCAGACCCCAGGGCCGTGGGCCCCTTGATCGCCGTGCTCCAGGATCCCGGGCAAGAGGCGCATGTGAAGACAGCCGCAGCGCAGGCCCTGGGCCGAATCGGAGAGCCCCGCGCAATCGCACCTTTGGTGCGTGCCCTTGAGCACCCCAACTGGGCCGTGCGCAGCAGAGCT
>JAFDGP010000108.1 GCA_019309245.1 Deltaproteobacteria bacterium
ACGGAATGCTTCGGAATCGGTGGACGGAATCAATCGTAATCAGTGGACGGAATGGATTGGAATGAGTGGACGGAATGGATTGGAATGAGTGGGCGGAATCGCCCGGAATACACACCCGTGCAAACCCAGGGGCCTGCTCCTTGCTCCTTCGGCCGATTCAGATAGAGCTGAACGCATAAATCGTGCCATCATGTCTGTTGAGAAAGGTTGTTCTGGTGCCCAAGGCGGTGGCAACCCCGAAAAACGGCGGGAAAAAGCCTCCCGCCCGAAGGCTGCGTGCCCCATCCACCACCTGGCAGCAGCCTTCGAGGGCAGGAAGCGGGCGGGCGGTGACTTGGAAAATCCGAAACGACCAACCTCCATCCGCGGCAGTTTGCTTGTCTGGGTGCTAAACAGGCTTTGCAAGGGGAGTACCAAGATTGGGGGCATCCTGGATTTGGATGATATATCAGTTAGTTATAATGGGCCCCGGGTGGCAAGTTATCGCGTTACGGGAAATAACGGCGATCGGTTTTGTCTGAAAACCGGACACATCTTGAGTGTTTTTCAAACAACCGGCCGATATCTTAGGACAATCGGATAGGGTCTTCCTGGTGTCCGAAAATTGGACAAACAGACAACAGGCTCAAGCCTCCTCAATTCCAAATTTTCGAATTTTATTATACAACGTATCCCGTGATATCTGAAGAAGCCTTGCAGCCTCGGCCTTGTTCCATTGGCTCTTTTCCAGAGCTTCCATAATATGTCGCTTTTCCATCTCCAGCATGGTCGGAAAGGCCTCGGCCGATACCTTGCCGCTGGAATCCAGATCCGGACACACGGCAGTCAGGTGGCTTGGATACACGGTCTTTCCGTGGACGTGAACCAACACGCTCAACAGCACGTTCTTTAATTCCCGGATGTTGCCTGGCCAGTGGTACCGTTGAAGCAGTTTTATGGCGCTGGGCGAGATGCGCGCAGTCTTCCACTGGTATTCCTCGCAAAATTTATTCACAAAAAATTCCGCCAGGGGCGCGATATCTTCCACGCGTTCTCTTAGCGGCGGAACCTCCAGCTTGATACAGGCCAGCCGTTGATAAAAATCTTCGCGGAAGCCTCCCCGCTTCATCATCGCGTGTAGGTCTTGGTTGGTGGCTGCCACAACACGCACCCGGATCCTTTTGATCTTTGTATCCCCTAAGCGGGTGATTTCCATATCTTCCATGAAGCGCAGTAGCTTAGGCTGCAATGCCAGGTTCATGTCCCCGATTTCGTCGAGAAAGATAGTCCCGTTTTTTGCGAGTTCAAGCTTTCCGGGTTTGTCGATGGCATTGTTGAAGGCCCCTTTCACGCACCCGAACAGCTCACTTTCAAAAAGCCCCTCTGGAATGGACGAACAATTCAACGCAATAAAATTACCTCGGGCCCGGGAATAGTTGTGCAGGGCGTGTGCGATATGTTCCTTGCCACAGCCCGGTTCTCCCAGGATCAATACCGGGACGTTGATGCCCGAAACCGCACGCACATCCCGATAGAGGTTCACCATCGCCTCGCTTTCAATGATAACCCCCTCTTGAGCCAACTCCTGTTTTAGGGCCGCTGCTTCTCGCGAACCAACGGCGCCGGCCATGCCCCGAATAACCAATGTCTCCAGGCCTTGTTCTTTTTCAACGCCTTGTGCTTCTTGTACTCTCCGCCCCTTAATGCTTCGCGCCGCCGCATCGTCGATGAATGTAAAACTATAGTCGGTAATCTGAAATGTTGTGCCGTGAGCCAATACCTGGCGATCAATAGGCTCGTTGTTGATAAATGTCCCGTTCTTGCTCCGATCATACAAAACAAACACCGCTCCTTCTTGTTGAACGAGTGCATGATGACGGGAGATAGCAAGGTCTTCCGGCCCATCAAAAACGATATCGTTGCTCTGTGCACGCCCAATGCTCACACCAGCGGAAAAACGAAACACCTGATAGCCCTTTAACTCTTTCGACACAACCAGATAAGGCATATGAATCCTCCCGGCACGGGCCCGAAAAAAAGCAAACCCGCCGCCCTCGGCACGCTGAGTTCCGGTCGCCCAGATGGCATCCGCGCTTGCCGTCTTTTGATGCCGCTCAGCAACGCGCAATAAGCGTCAGAACACGTTTTTCGATATCATCTCTGATCCGACGTGTCTCCCCGGCATCCACATCAATCCTTTCGGCCCCAAGTTCCCAAGTCTCAACAGGAACGTCCAGGCCTTCAGCGGTTCTTTGGGCATCGGATCCCAACGAGACGATCAGATCGGGTTTTACAAACTCCATGGCATGTTTAAGGGGCTGTGGTGCTCGAAACGCCAGATCCATTCCTTTTTCCCCCAACAGTTCCTGAACCTCGGGTTTTATCTCAGCACCAGCATTCACCCCCGCGCTCTGAACCTCGACGCGGCCGCCTCCATGATATTGGGCAAAAGCCCCGGCTATCTGGCTCCATCCAGTATTGTCTGATCCCAAAAAAATAAGCTTTTTTCTGCCTTGACGAGCCGATACCCAATGTTGGATAAACCGCCTTGCGTCCCTTTCAGCCGTAGGGTGGGATTTTATTTCGCCGGGCGCCTCCACGCGCCGGTACGTCAATTTCTCTTCAAATGCGGCCCCAACCGCATCGAAGAAATATTGCGCGGTCAGCACAATACCGTCAAACAGGTTCTCTCCTCTGGTCGCTCCCACAGAGACCAATACCCCTTGACGAGAGGAGCTTTTGGGGTCCACCAGCCCGTGCACATATCGTCTGGCCCAAAACGCCTGGCAACGGTCGATCAACGATTTCAACTGCGCCGTTGCACCGTAAAAAAATACCGGTGTGGCCATAACCACCAGATCCGCCTCTCTTAGCAAAGGATAAACCGCTTGCATGTCATCGTCGACCGGACAGAAGCCCTCTTTCTCACAGATCCCGCACGCCACACACCCGGAAATCGCCTGGCGTGCCACATCAATACGCTGCGTGCGCACACCCAGATGTTGTGCCTCTTTCAGCAAGACAGAACACAAGAAGCTCGTATTCCCGTGCAAGCGGGGACTTCCCTGCAACCCCAGAACCAGCATCACGCTCTCCTTCCATGATTTAACTGGCGGCAGTCCGGCCATACAGGCCCTGTTTCTTTCCCCGAATCCCACCCGTTCTCTAACTGCGGCATTAAACCGCCATTTTCTGTAATGAAATAAAAAAGGACCATTGTTATGTCAACATCCAGAGCCTCGGCGAAACCGGCCGGCCCAAATCAGTCGAAAAGACCTATATCTCGAACACCGCAGCGACCACAGCGTGATCTGAAGGCCTGGTCGCCACGCGGGGTTCAAGGTCCACCCACGCCTCAACACATCTTTCAGCCATCGACACAGTGGCCCAGATGTGATCTATGCGCCACCCCATTGCCCGCGAGACCGCCTGTGGAATCCGGTAATCCCAGAAGGAATATATTCTCTCCTCGGGCCGGAGCTTCCTTATGACGTCCACAAAGCCCCAGGCTTTGATCTTTTCAAGAGCACAATGCTCATCGGGGTGATAGCCCACATGTCCCAGGAGCCGCTCCGGGTCATACACATCAATGGGTTCTGGAGCCACATTAAAATCCCCCACCCAACACAGACGACCCTCCGGGCGATAAAATCGCTTAAAATACCTACAAAGCCGCCCTAGCCAGTCAAGCTTGTAGAGAAATTTCTCCGAATCTGGCGCCTGGCCTTGCGGAACATATGTATTGACCACCCAAAGGTCACCGAGCCGAATCGCGGCTAGCCTGGCCTCCTCGGTTTCATACCCATCCAAAAACCCAAAGGAAACATCATCGGGCTCTTGCTTGCTCAACACCGCCACGCCATTATAGGCTTTTTGTCCCCGATACACACAACAATAGCCCCTTGACTCAAGAGCCTCATGAGGAAACAGTGTATCAGCCACCTTGGTCTCTTGAAGACACAGCACATCGGGCTCCTGTGTCTCCAGCCAGGACATTACAATTGGCAGCCTCGCCCGAATGCCATTGACATTAAATGTCCCGATTTTCATTGACACTGTAGCCTCGTTCAACCCACTCCCCCCGATCCCAAATCCGCCGCCAAAATCTGAAATCAACTTATAGCTCAACGGGCATCTACCATTCAACCTTAATAGATCCGCACGCCCGGGTTTCGATTCATACCAGGGATATGCATTGCTTATGGTCCCCGTTAAAACGCCCGATTTGATCCAGTGGGTTTGTGCTCAGAGAAAAACCTCAACAAAAAAAGAAAGATACACCCCTGTGATTTACAAAAAAACTTGACTAACCTTCGGATTTCCTGATATTTTACTCTAAGAAAGGATATCTCGTGAACGCAGACACTACGGAAAAACGATGCGAACCTCGGCAGGAGCTGGAAAAATATCACAGCGTCGAATTCAAGGTGAGTGAACAGGGTTCACTATACCAGTTCAAAATCTGGAATATTTCCGCTCAAGGGATGTGCCTGCTGGTCAGAAATGATTCAGAAATTCTAAACGATATTAAAGTTGGTGATATCTTGGACATGAAATATTATACAACAAATTTTTCTCGCCCGCCGGAAAGCCTCAAAACCCAGATCAAACATATCACCAAAGAGGATCATGGCCGTTTCAAGGGCCACCACCTTCTAGGACTCTACATCATAAAACCCGACTAATCACTCCCTTTATTATTCCAGTGTTAATCCACGACGATAACGGACGCCTTCTGCGCAAGCTGAACCACCTTGTTTGAAACACTGCCAAAAAGAAACTGTTTAATCCCGGTCAATCCACGTCTTCCAATGACGATCGTGTCATATTTGCCGCGTTCCGCCTCCTTGAGAATATCTCTGGCTATTCCAGCCTTCTTTTTTCGAATCCTGACCGCGACATTTTTGGATGCAAAGCCCCCTTTTACAAGTATCTTTTTGGCTTCTTGCAAGAACCCCTCGACCGCTGCCTTTTTGGCTTGCTCAATGGTACAAAACGCCTTAATATTCTCTTTGAAAATAGGCGCCAAGGCCGGGCTGTCCAAACCACATCCGGCAGTGGGATCGGGAAGAATGCTCAGCATCGTCACTCTGGCATCTTTATTGACAGTTCCGGCTACATATTTAACGGCCTTTAACGAATTTTTTGAGTTATCCACGGCCAGCAGAATTCTTTTCGCCATTTGACCTCTCCTTTCTTCACTTGAGTGACCTTTGGGTGTCTGAAACTCAGAACTCAAAAAGCGCTTACCAATTTTTTTCCTAAAATGTCAAGGACAAAGAATTCTCATGCTTGACAGAGGCGCACTTATAATTGAGTTCTGCGGCGGATTCTGTTATCTTACTATGATTCATAAAAAAAATTTTTTTCTTAATTAAATAAGAGGTTAAAATGACATTATTAAGCCGCGCGCGCGAGGGCACGGTCACTGAGACGATCTCCCGAGTCGCTTTAAAAGAGGGGATAGATCCTCAAATATTAACCCGATCTATTGCCGAAGGTACGGTGGTGATTCCTGCCAATTCTAGACACAAACATCTTGATCCAATTGGAATAGGACAAGGGCTCTCCATCAAGGTTAACGCCAATATTGGGACATCACAGGACCGGGTAAACATCAATGAAGAAATACTTAAACTCCGTGCGGCTCTTGACGCCAAGACAGATGCTGTGATGGATTTGAGTACAGGGGGGGACATTTCCAGTATCCGTCGGTCTATCCTGGAAAACACCTCTGTCCCGGTCGGCACCGTCCCCATTTATCAAGCTGCAGTGGAAACCGCAACCAAAAAAGGTGGCATTATTCATCTCACGCCCGATATTCTCTTTGAAACCGTTGAAAAACACGCGCTAGACGGCGTAGATTTTATGACCATTCATTGCGGTGTGACGCGAAATACCCTGGAACGTCTGCGACAAGAGGGCCGAACTACAGATATAGTCAGTCGAGGAGCCGCTTTCCTGGTATCCTGGATGCTCTACCACGATCGAGAAAATCCTTTTTATGAAGATTTTGACCGACTTTTATCAATTGCCAGGAAATATGATATCACTTTGAGTCTGGGAGACGGCTTTAGACCCGGTTCCTTGGCCGACGCAACCGACAGAGCCCAAATTCAAGAACTTGTAATTCTAGGAGAACTCACCCAAAGAGCCTGGAAAGCAGACGTCCAGGTGATGATAGAAGGTCCGGGCCATGTTCCACTAGACCAAATTGAAGCCAATATATTGCTCCAAAAAAGGCTCTGTCATAACGCCCCTTTTTATGTGTTGGGCCCTTTGGTTACCGACATTGCCGCTGGCTATGATCATATTGCCTGTGCCATAGGCGGTGCTGTGGCCGGCATGGCCGGTGCGGACTTTTTGTGCTACGTCACTCCGGCGGAACACCTCAGACTGCCTTCAGTTCAAGACGTACGAGAGGGGGTTATCGCTTCCAGGATAGCTGCTCACGCTGCCGATATTGCAAAAGGAAACAAAGCCGCTTTCTTGTGGGATCTTAAAATGTCGGAAGCGCGAAAGGCCCTAAATTGGGAAAGACAAATCGAGTTATCCATTGATCCTGAAAAAGCCAGATCGTACCGCCAGAGCAGTATGCCCAATTCACAAGATGTTTGCACCATGTGTGGGGATTTGTGTGCTATCAAAATCGTACGTCAATATCTCAAGTCTTCCAATAAATCAACCTGTTAATATTCATGTTGATATGTTTTTAATCATTGGTCAATTTTTATTTAATCATCATTTTTTTGCTTTTCTTTTTCACTACGTGATTTCTTTTTAAACAGAAATAGATTATATTTTTTTCTTTGTTTTCAAAATGTTTTAGATGTTTTAAACAAAATCAACCGGGTTCATTATTATTTTATTTTTAAATTAACTAAATAAAGGGGGCTATTATGCAGTTTAAAATGAACAGGAAAAAGCTCCTAGACGTACTTAATTTGGTCCAAGCTATAACAGGAAAAAAGACAAATTTCGCCATCACGTCACATGTTCTGTTGCGTGCCAAAAAGAACGTTCTTGATGTGATTGCTACCGACCTGGACATGACGTTTAAGGGGACTTATGAGGCTGATATCGTAGAGGAAGGATCAAACGCTGTTCCTTCAAGAAAATTTTTTGAAATCGTAAAGGAGTTTCCAAGTGAAGAAGTGATAGTTGAAGAGTTAAAAAACAAATGGATTTACCTTCACAACAACAATGTTGAATATCATCTTGTGGGAATGGAACCGGATGAATTTCCACAAATTCCATCTATAGAAGCCGTGAAATGGTGCGACTTAGATGCTCAGATGCTTAAAAATATGATAGAAAAAACCATTTATGCCGTTTTCAGCGACCAGGGTAGAGCTCAAATAGCAGGTGTTTTTCTCGAAACGGAAAACGTTGGAGAGAATACTGTTATTAGAATGGTTTCCACGGATGGACACAGATTGTCAAAAGTTGACTCTGTCATTGAACAGGGGACAGATTTTTCCTTGGATCATGGGATTATCATACCCAGAACCGCCGTTGTTGAGATACTCAAACTTTTGGAAGACGGTTCTAGAATTGCGATTGGAGTTCAAGATAAATATTTTATTGCAAAAAAGGATTCCGAGACCCTGATTGTAAGCTTGATCGATGGAGAATTTCCGGATTACAAGCTCGTTGTTCCTCAAAAGTGCGAAAAAAAAATTATACTTCAAAAAGATTCCTTCCTTATGATGTTGAGGCGTATGTCTATTCTTTCGTCTGAGAAATATCGTGGCGTGGTATTCCGCTTTGAAAAAGAGAAGTTAGAAACAATTGCAACCAATCCAGAAATTGGTGAGTCCCGTGAGATTATTCCCATTACATATGGCGGACCGCTGATAGAATTGGCTTTTAATCCCAAATATTTTCTGGACACCGTTACCAGGATGAAAAGTGATCAGGTGGTCATTGCAACGCAAGACGAGGCCACTCCCTGTATTGTCAGCGGAGAAGGAGATCCGGGATTCTTGAGTGTGATTATGCCCATGACTATTTGATATATTTTTATTTCGGCTCGTCCGGCTTGGAGTGAAGAAAATATCTATGAAAAGCTACGATGCGGACAAAATTAAG
>JAFDGP010000109.1 GCA_019309245.1 Deltaproteobacteria bacterium
CAATCCGCGCGCCCCGTGCGGGGCGCGACTCTCCAGACGCAGATCAAAGCGCGCGAGGCGGGTTTCAATCCGCGCGCCCCGTGCGGGGCGCGACGGTATCTTTGTAACTCGTTGCGCCCGTAGAGTCGACAACTTCTTTTACGCGAAACTGTTTGAATCCCAGGATATATCCAGATGTCAAAGAACGTTATATTTTCCAGCGCTTTAATCTCCAACCTATTACGTTAAGCGCGAGCCTAACGGGAAATATTCGGGTACTAGGGGTTCGCGGAAGTGTTTTCCCAAAAATTTCCAATATGTTCTTTTTGTCGCAAAGGCTACTGTATTCAGTCATACAATAAGTGTTCCACTTTCAAGATTGGGTGTTTGTTTAGTTCCATGGTGTTCCACTTTGCCTTCCCAGTTTTTTCCGAGAAAATAAAATCGCAGAGAATCCTCTTCCGAATTATATGTCCGAAGAAGTTTTGCACGCAGATCAGTCCATTGCGCAGGATTAACAATGCACTCGAAGACAGAGTTCTGAACACGTTGTCCGTAATCAAGGCATGTTTTTGCAATACGGGTAAGCCGCCGCTGACCAGCTTTAGTGGTAGTAGATACGTCGTAACTGATTAATACCAGCATAAGACCCTCCAAGTTTTTATAAAAAAAGATTGCATCATTCAAATTTCCTCATCGCCAGATGAATGGAGGGTAAGCATCCAGATCACTTCGAAGGTACCGGGCGAGCAGTTGAGCCTGTAGATGCGGTAGAAGACCAATTTTACACTTTTCTTCAAGATAGGGATGGGTGATTTCCTCCTGTTTTCGTTTTTGCCACGTTGCAATCAAAATTTTACGGGCAGCATCAGTCATTGTAACAGCTCCACCGGCAGAATTGATGAAATCCCTGGGTTTAATCTGTCGGCGGTTAATGAGGGAAAGCACTAAACGATCTGCGAGAAAGGCTCGAAATTCTTCCATAAGGTCAAGCGCGAGAGATGGGCGGCCGGGTCGGTCTGTATGAAGATAACCAACAAATGGATCGAGTCCAACACTTTCGAGAGCGGATCGACAGTCATGAAGCAGCAAGGTATAGACAAAAGAGAGTAATGCATTGACGGGATCGGTAGGTGGACGACGGTTTCGTCCGGAAAAAGTAAAAGCTTTTTCATCCATTGTTATAAGCTGTGAAAAAACAGAAAAATACGTTGCAGCAGCTTCGCCTTCATTACCACGAAGTTCATTAATGGGGAGGGGGGTTTTCAGTCGTTGAATGTATTGTGAAAGACGGCTTTCTGCTTTTTTCAGAGCCTCGTTTTCTCCATGGTCGCGCAATGCCCGCCGAAGAACGGTGCGGGCCTTCGCTATTTTTCCAATAAGCATATGCCGTGCGATTTGGGCAGAAGCATCGGGACTATCAGCTCTGCGATACTGCTCTCGCCGCAAAAGTACATTACCGGAAATTGGTCCCTGTACACGCGCAAGAAATTTTCCATATTCTGAAAGGAAAGAGACAGAGACATTATTTTCGGCGCAATGATGCATAAGAAATGGACTCATAGAAATAGCACCAAAACAGATAATGCCATCAAGTGTATGAATGGGCACCCGCAAGCGGACCTCTTTTTTAATGCTAACGACAACCGATTGGCCTTCTTTATAAAGATATGCATTTTGCGTGGTTACATAGAGGGTATTGAGATATTTTTTCATGAAAAAACACCTTTTATATAGTCAGAAACGTTCCGCTTTTTTTGAGGCAGACAGATGTCGAATAGTGAACAGGCATCGCATTTTTTCGGTGAATAATCGGCCGGCGGATTTTTGCCAAACTCAATCAGTTCATGGAGTGCGTGAGCCGAATTTATCGTTTCAGCGCGCAGTTCCGGGGTAAATTCGACGACTTGGCGCCGTCGCGGTTTCCCGTAAAAAATTGCACCGGCGTCAACTTTAACACCCATCATTTCTTCGAGACAAAGCGCTTGGGCACAAAGCTGAACCCAATCGCAATGCGTCGGTTTTGGCCGACCGCGTTTGTGCTCAACCGGAAACACATTATCATCATGAAATTCCACCACATCTGCCTTCCCGATCAGCCCGAGTTCCAGTGAACGCAATGACAGAGCATATTCATAACGTATACCGTCACGAATCTCGCACTCGGTGCGATCAACGCGGTCGTGCTGCACTCTGCCCTCGGCGGTAAAGCGATTTTCTGCCCATTGTTGCTCCAGATAGATCAAAGCACACTGACGCGGGCAGTAAATAAAATGCTGCAATGCCGAAATTGGTAGGAGTTCAGAATCAGAAAACGGCATAGAGTCCCTTTCCTATAACATTCAGGTTTCAAGTAGCAGAAAATCTTCAGAGCCGGATTTTTACGTCATTGTTGTTATTTTATCTTTCCCATCTTTCATTCTCGAGCGGGACAGACGCGTTCAAAATGGCACATTAGTTTTATTACAAAGGGATTACAGCAGACCGCCGCAACTTCCTCCCTTGACACCGTGCTGCTGTGCCATTTTGAACTCTTGAAATATACGGGTTATATTCTCTTGTAGGATTAATAATCCCACCACCCGCCATGCGGCAGGAGAAACTTCTTCGGCATCTCCTCCTTTTTAAGCAACATAAGCATTAAATTATAACATGACTTTAGCCTTTACCTTATCAGACACTGAGATATCTAACCAATCCATTGAAGCCACGGCAGGCTTACCGTCCAGCAGCACATTATAATCAGAAAAAGATCGCGGTGGATTGTCTCCGCAGTTCTTTTTCACCTCCACCAGATCAAACAGTTTCTTCGCAGATACATTGCCTAGTTCTGAATCGTGCTTAAAAATAATGAGCTTTTGAGCCGCCATTTCGCCGCGTGCGGCGGAACGATCGTGGTCAAACATGTTCATGAGCGCACTCCAGAACACCTCCAAATCCCCTTCCGAAAAGCCTGTCTGCTTAGCCAGCGGCGCTGAAATAAAGCCATGAACTTCGTAAAGAGCATAGGGAACAGTGAACTTACGTCCCATCGTCCGATTGTCCCCCTTCTGCTTTTCTGCCTCAGCTTCAGTGGCAACAGCCATGCGTGTAATGGTATGTTCGGAGGTAAAGATCCGATCCTTACTGCGCGCAAACCCGAACTGGACCGGACCGCGAACTTGGCCCGCATTCTTACCTGTACTCATAACTGCACCGAATGCGCGTATGTCATAATAGTTTTCACACATCCATTTTTTGGCCGCTTCCGTCTTATCGGCATTCTTTTGCTGTGATTTCACTTCTTCCTGCTCATGTGCTTCGTCAATTAAGTTGTTCAGAATGGCTTTTTCCCTAATGAAAATTTTCATATTCCTTTCATTTTGTGTTAACTGAACATAGTTTCGCACCTTGCGCTTGAGACAAACATCGGTAACGAGACCATTACCAGTTTCGGGGTCAATGCGCGGAAGATTCCCGGCATCGGGATCACCGTTAGGGTTGCCGTCCTTAACATCAAACAACAATACGAATTCATAACGGTTTTTAATGGGATCGTTCATTGTTCTTCTCCTTCTTCAGTGGTTTCTTTTCTTGAGAAAAAATCCTGCCGCTGGTGGTAGTAGCCTATGTAAAAACGGCCCTGATCTTCGAGATTGAGGATGGATGGATAGCCCTCCTTCGGGAGGAGATTTTTGATTTCTCCAAGCATTTTTTCCAGCCAGACCATGCCCTTGCCGGAATTACGAATTTTAGCGAGGTGGTGGATCGCCAGATCGTCCAGCCGTTTAAACGTAACCAGCGGCGAGCTGGCGGCGGCACCAAAATAGGTATCGCGAATGGTTTTATTAAGCCCGGTTCCCTGGGCTTGCTCCTGTATGCGTTCAAATACGGCAAAGAGCCGACCGAGCACGTATCCTATGTTATCGTATGTTCTATCCAGTCCCATGGAGACCTCCTTTTCATTTGATTTTGAGATGCGGAAAAAGCGAACCAAAAATGCTTTAATGACAGAAGCGCGAGCATAACCGATGTATTGTTCCGCCTTGCAACGCCGGATGGCATTGGCGAGAAGTGTCCGCGGATAGTTGCACCCGGTTAGTACAGCACGCATAACATCTCCCGCGAGCTTAGGCGGTATATTATCACCTTTATGTTGTACCGCCGTAGAACGCAGCAATTGATTGAGCGATAAAAATTCGGGATCGTACGGCGCACGCACAATTTCCAAATCCTGAAAATGCTGCGCAATTCGCTCCTTGAGCTCTTTTACGTTGCCCTCATACCAGAAACGTATAGCAATGCGCGATGCATTGGGCGCAAGACCTAACACATAGAACGGCAGTTCAGCTTCCGACGGAGGAATACCCATTTTTGCGGAGGCGAGCAGACTGCGAATCTTCTCGTAGCTGACCGCTTCTTCGCCCTTTAGCGGCGCAAATATGTACTGAAGATCTGATTCGAAGTCACAGGGATTTTTTGCCCAGAACACCGTGGTCGCATCACCCACCTGCATACGCTGTTTTTCAGAATTGAGCAAATAGTTCAGTGCAGTAGTGTAAGCAAATTCTGTTTCCTGACCGACTGGTGCATTGTGCCCCTGTTTTTTACCAAACGAACGGAAAGCATCGAGATTAAACGAAACGATATTTGCTCCACTTGGTTGCGCCCCCCTAACCCCTTTAATTGCGGTATGCAGTTCAACAGGAATATCCTTCTTCCCACTAACCAAACAGGTTTGCAATCTTCCCTTTGGTTTTACTTTTTTCACGATGGCATTAACAACAGCAGGCCGTTGACAAATCAACTCGGTATCACCAGAAAGAGAAAAAGAAATAGTTCCTCCGGATTCATCCAAATCACGCCAAACCACATGATTAAAAAGTTTGGTAAAATCATCGTATTTCAAGAAAGAGAGCACTGCACTAACACCCGCATCGGAGCAATTTTCAAATGTCGTTTCAATCTTTTCAACAAATGCCTTGTGTTGCTCCGGTAATCGCTTTCTGAGCTTTCTCAACTCCTTCTTTGACTCGGAAATCAACAGTTTCTTTTTCTGGCCGCTGCCACCATATTTAAGCTTCTTTTTCCTGTCGCATCTTAAAGCTACGCCCAATACATAAGGAGCTGTACCATAAAACAGATTCGCCTTTATACCTGATGTTCTTTTGACACCTTTGGGAACAAGTGAAACACGCCCTTTGCGCTTTTGTCCGGTTCCCTCACGATTATCTATCAGATTCTCGAACGTGCCGTCGTCTTTCAGCACAATTTGAAAATCAATGGACTTACGTTCAAATCCAAGGGGTGCAACATTCTTCATATTATTCGGATCATTGGAAAGACGCCAATAGTAGTCAGCCAAAGCCTTGAGGATCATGACCGCACCTCCACGTTTCGCAGATTGATAGAGCCATTGACCATTTGGGCATGGAAAAACTGTGGCATAGGTTCCTTGTCGCAATAATCCATATCGTAAAGCATCCAGCCGAGGTCGCGGGTAACCTTAATGGGAGGAATTGGATCTGCGTCTTTTGGAATAAATTCAAAATCTACAGGGAATTCGCGGCATCCAAAATAAGGACGGTGAAAACATTGACCATTGGAAGCGCGACGGATGAACATTTCCGTAAACTTCGTGACAGTATCCCCTTCTCCCGCCCGGTCGGTCAATTCAAATTCGGCGTGAATGACATAAGCGACATCGCGCAGAAAGAGTCCTGCACGTTGCTGACGCGCATCCTCAATATAAAGTGCGAAGAATATTCCATTTGATAGCGGGTTTCCAGAGAATGGCCTCAAGGATTCCACGAGCCGCAGAAGGCGTTATTACATCGTACGAAACCCGCTCCACTTTCATTTCCGGCCGGGTGAAACAGGCATTGTCACCACTGACTTTCACTCGGAATGGATTGCTTTTGTTCATGTTTGATCCTCCTAAATTATGGTTAGATCGACATCATAGGCTTCGATCTCAACAGGCGGAATAAAACCAAAACGCTTGGTATAGAGTCCTTTATTGTCGAGCATACAGGTCCCCGGATAATCGGGAAGTTCACGGACGTGTCCTTCATCGATCAACTTCAACATTTGTTTTTCAGGTATAGTGACAGTAAAACGCTGGAGCCGACGTAACAGGCGGCTGGCATTCAAGGGTTCCTCAAGCAGCTGATCGACCAGTGCCGGAGCATTACCGAAAGAAACAATAAGCGGAAGTTGCCGGTCGTTCCGGATCAGCTGAAACTTTTCGGCCGCTGTACGGAAATATATGTTATCAAGATTTTTCGGAAGCAGACCAAGTATATTCTCTGCATCAAGTCGTGATTCGCCGAGCTGAAAGAAACGTTGCTGAAAATATGCGCGAAAATTTTCAGGCAGAAAAACGGCATCCGAATCATTTTCCGATAAACAGCCCATGGCAAGAGAAGCGGCCGAACGAACATAGTCTGGCTGTTTCTCCGGCACAAAAACCACTGTTTTTCCGGGCTCAGGCAACCTGCCTTCACGGTTGCAGCGTCCGGCAGCTTGAGCAATGGAATCCAGTCCGGCAAGTGCGCGATAAACGATCGGAAAATCCAGATCGACACCGGCTTCAACCAGCGAGGTGCTGATTACAAACAATGGATCATCATTCTTCTCCAATCTCTGCTTGATCTCTTGCAAGGTTTGGGAACGGTGCTCTGCACACATGTTTGTGGACAGGTGAATGGTTTGTTTTTCCGGCAGAAGCCGGGACAAGGTTCTTGCATCCCTTTTACTGTTAACAATGCAAAGAGCGGATTGCTTTTCGGCCAGTATGGATTCTGCAATACAACTATAGGAAACAGGTTCAAGGTTCCGGAATCGTTCCACCCGCACACGTTGAAGACGCTTCGTTAATGATACAGGATCTTTAATTATTTCCACGACTGCATCGAAGCCTTCCTTAAATTTAAAATCAAAACTTTCAGTTCTTTCAAGCACGGGTTGGGTGGCAGTACAGAGCACGGGAGTCACATTGTAATGACGGTATAACTCGCGAATTGCAAAAACGACCGGACGCAAAAAAGAAGAAGGCAGACATTGTGCTTCGTCGAAAATAACCACGCTGTTGACTATGTTGTGCAGTTTCCGGCATTGAGTGGTTTTACAGGCATAAAGCGATTCGAAAAACTGTACAGAAGTGGTTACAATGATGGGAGCATCCCAGTTTTCAGCAGCCATTCGGGCACGAGTGCATTTTTCATCTTCGTCATCCGTTTGCACCATGTTGCAATGGTGCTCCAGCACGGCATTTTCAAACCCTGGAATATTCCGAAATACTTCGGCGGTCTGTTCAATAATACTGGTGTACGGAATTACATAAATGACGCGCTGCTTTCCGTATTTCTCTGCATGGCGTAATGCAAACGCCAGGGATGATAATGTTTTTCCACCCCCCGTTGGCACCGTGAGAGAAAAAACGGAAGGCTCTGTTTCAGCGGCATCACGACACTGCTTTAAAACTTCTGCGCGAGCCAAATTTACATCTGTCGGTTCAGCCGATCTACACTTTTCATCCATGAATGCATCAAACGAGGGAAGCAGCATTTTGATGGATGGATATTCCCGGTCCCGAAGCCTTTTTTTCTTTGTATTCATAAATGACTCGGTATCGAGATAATCCGCATCAATCAAACAGGAAAAAAGCATTCTAATGAAAAAAGAAAAATCTGCCTGTCGTTCTTCTCGGCGAAGCATTACCGGTGGCTGAGGTGGAACCTGTTCTTTGATTTCTGTCGGAATGCGATTTAAAATTATATTTGGAATTTCTGGATTTCTCATTTTGGGCTCAAGTGCCTTCGCCCCCGTTTTATCATTCGGATAGTCGGCAAGACCTGTGTGATGTCCCATAATAAGCCAACAAAAAACCTGAGCCATTGTAATATCCGGAAAAGTTTGCTGTGCCAAATATCCGCCTGCTTCTGAATGCACCACATGTATGTTTTCCCCTTTGAGTTTTCGTTGGAAATCGGGAGAATATTTCCCGATATCATGCCAAAGACCGGCGATCCAGGCCCACTGTTCTCCTCCAAACGGTCGTGCGAATTCAGCAGCTAACTCAGCAACACGTTTCAGATGCCGGTCAAGCGGATGCCAGCCGGAAGGATCTCCTTCATTGCTGTGCGCATAGAAACACATATATGTATAATTTTATAAACATGCAAACTTATGTCAATTCCCTAATTTGCCTTTTAAATTATGACTTATTTATTCATATTTTATGAATTTAAGCTCGATGAATTAGCCATTTAACCGAACTAATTCGAAAGGGATACAGAATAAAGGACCACTATAATGGCCGGAGAATCGCCATTTTGATTGATGAGAAAAACACCTCGCATAAATTTAAGGCGCTGTAATGGCGGAATTGGGAAAGTATGGGTGCGTTATTTCAAAAAAAAAAAAAAAAAAAAAAAAAAAACTTACGGGAATTCGAGCAGTAAGCACCTGATCAACTAGAAACAGCCGCTTAACGAACTGGCCAACATACCGGTACAATAGTTTTCTTATACCTAAAGCAAAAACTCCTCTGATACCGCAATGATAATCGAGGCGATGGACTTGCTGTACACAAACCAGTTAGATGCTTATGCACTGATAACTTCGGATAGTGATTTCACGAAAGATGAAAAAGGACCCGGCTAAAAACCTGTAAAAAAAAACAGACACGAAGAAACCCACAACAAAATGAGCTACGCAGCAGGAACTAAAACAGAACACACAAAGCTGACTATTATCCTGCGCAACACTACGAAAGAATATGCCGATGATGGATTACCATTCTTTTTCGTATGTGGGAAACTGATCAAAGGCAATACTTTGATCTTAACCCGTATAATTATGGTTTTAAAGCGTTTAGACTACTTTTTGAAGCAACCGTCCTGTTTAGAATCGAACGACACCGGACAAAATAAGATGGAAGAGTTCAGCACTGCATTCTGCGAAAGGATGCCTTATTTTCTTTTCGCCGAACGTCATTCCATCAGGCGCATAATTTGGCGTCGTCTGCAAATGGATTTGTTCTGTTCTCCCAACTTATGCCTAATCAGCGACAGCTTGACCTCGAAGTTGTCAAATGCTGTGGTGGCGTCTACTTTCTTCCATAAACCCACCCACCATGCCGGCATCCTGAAATGTACTGTTTTTAAGCAAGATAAATTTCCTTTCATCAAATTCGGCGGTGATTTGGGTTCCCCTTATGCAGAATCTCAATCTCGTGCCAAGTACTGGCATCAGCCTCGACCTTAGCCGAACCCAGCTGTTTCCGTATTCCATCTTTTACAACATAAACCCGGAAGTTTTTTCCAAAGGGTTTCAGCGACAAATATAATAAGTATTTCATCCTTATGCCCGCCAAATAGGGTCACCACCCTACTCCTCTTTCCCTCTCTTGGCCTTGACCTCCACTTCAACATCTTTAAACTTCGTCCCTCGGCAATGAGCAGGTTGAACATATGTCCGCGATTCTTGCTTTCGGTTACCACGACTGTATGAGGTTTGCTGGGGGTCGAGCTGTCGGTCACGATCTTCAAGGTTGCCGTTATTCCGGTTTCTGCAGTTTCGGCTACATTCCAATTGTCAGGAAGGTTGTTTGGTTCTTTCTTGTTAAAAGTCCATTTAATCTTCTAGTGTTCGTCATGCTTCTTGGCGACTGTTAGGCTTTGGCAATTACTCGTCAGCAGCAGGGCGGCAATGACAGTTCCGGTAAACGTGTGTTTGAATACACTCTTATTCATGAATCATGTTGTCTCTATTGTATCTCCGCGTGAACAAACACTCTCAACCATCCTTTTTGCACTGTACACAGCCTGTTGCTAATCATCCCCCGACAGAAGCCTACATCCTGCGAATCTCGACCAGGTGGAAAATATCATCCTCGTTATCATAACTATCCAGAATCAAATCGGCCCCTTTCTCTCCTCGATTGTTGAAATACCAATCACTGATTGTAATTGTTTTTTCCTTCCAGGTTTTAGAGTCCATCTTCTCAATAACGGCAGCAGTCTTTTCCGGTTGTTCTAATGCATCATATATTATTGAAAATTTCCCTTTCCCTTTGTCATAATAAATGACCGTGATACTGAGTTGGTCCCTTTTGCCGTTTTCCCCTTTGTTCTTAGAAAACTTGTCGTTTACGTCCAGGTAAATCCTGTCTTTACCGCTTTCATGTTCGAAAGCTCGAGCAAATCTTGAATACTTGTGCGAATTGGATGTAAGCGGGCCACCAATTCGAAACAATCCAACACTGGTTTTTTCAGGCTCAATCTGCGTGATGAATCTCTCGTAATTCCCTGGATAAATAGCCCATCCGGCGTCATTAAAGCCTTTCTGCCTTTTACGCTGGGCAACTTGACCGAGTGCTGCTCCTTCCGGGTCATCCATTCTGGCGCCATACTTCTCATACGCTTTGCAAATAGCTACCATTCGATCCGTATTCTTTGGATTGGCCTTTCCGAACTTGTCCTCTGGAAATCGCTTCGTGTCAGATGCGTCCAATCCAAGATGTAATGAAATTAATGCACTTTTCGCTTTTTCTGGATAAATATCACCTGCATATCGGTTGAAAAGATAAAAACAGGGAATCGTCTCTTTTAATTTCGGATTCTTGATTATAGCCGATTTAGTTACATCATAGACATTCAGTCCTCCATGAATTGCGTGCAGAATTGACCAATAAAAATTCATTGGAATATTCAATCTGAAATAGGGCTGATTCCACGTTTGATCCATCTCTGCCCTTGAAAACCAGTGAACTTCTGGATCGATGGCATGAGGTCGATAATATTCGATAAACTCCCTCTGCTTTGTCAGATGATAGCCTCTGGGTAGAACCGAACCTTTGATTCCAAATCCGAATTTTACATTCTTGAGGACATACACGTGGGCTTTAGGGTGTTTTGGGGACACAGCGTTGAAAAGCAAAGGAACTTTTCGGCCCTGAGAGTGTTGAAACAGTTCGATATATTTTTTAAAAACCTTGATCCGAAAGTTCTGCCATTTCTCACTGTCCTTCGGGAGGGTATATTTTGCCTCTACTGCCTTGCCCTTGTAGGCACATTCATCTCCTGTACAGCCAACAGCGACCTGGATAAAGGCCAGTCTGTTCTGTTGTTCGACCGGCATGCTGTAGTAGTTCTCTGCAAATCTTTCCAGCATTCGGAAATAATACTTTTCATAGTCAGGATCCAGGTAGAAAGGGTATCCAAACCATTTGTTCTTCTTCTCCAAGTGTGATGAACCAACAGTTCTCACTTTAGGAACACCTGCATTGTAAATCCATGGTGGTGAAGATGGCCCTGCAGAAACCTGCATATAGAAATACTGGTCATCTCTTAAGGCATCGGCAGCTTTGCGATTAATTTCCGAAAAATCAAATTTACCATTTTCAGGTTCGACAGTGGCCCAGCACGTTGAAACAGCTTTGCCAACGAAGAAAGGATAATCAGATTTGTCGAAAGCTCCACTTCTGTCCCATACGCCCGAATAGATTCTCGGATCAAGAATCTTTTGAGCTGCAACCGGATTTATACTCAGGAGGGCAAACATGACTGACAGCAGATAGACGACCATATACTTATTGGTACGAAATATAACAGATAGGGAAATTGATTCTGCGCGTGTCATGATCGGACTCCTCGGAGTTTAGGGACAACATTACCGAAAACCCGGTGCATTAAGTTTTTTTATTTTATATAAATAATGTAATCTCATATCATCATTCCAGCGCAACAACAATCATTTATTGACACAATTACGCGCTAATTAAGGTAAATCTGTGTCTTTGTCTTCTAAAAACTGCTTTTTAAATAATCGGACCGACGTCCGGTATCAATCAACAGTATAATCTCTTGATCATACAGCACTACCCGACAGAATACTTGCAGATGATTCCCACACGAAACGGCGAAACCATTTACTTCACCGGCAACGAGTTTATTCCATTCACGGCGTTCAAATTTCCAGGCATAATTTCGCTAAGCTCGCATCAAAAATCTTATTCTTTCCATCCCTTCTGCCATATAACGTCTTTCACCTCTCGTGGGATGATGAACAATGTTTGGTCGATGTGGCAAAGGTTTCACGCATATCTGCGAGTTCTGAGGCAAGGCCAACCTTTTTGGTCAGAGCGACAGCTTCATCAAGATGCTGGATTCCTATGAGGGATTCGATTTTACTCTCGGTTTCGGAAATCTTGGCCTGATAGTGTCGCCACTCGGCAAACCCAAGGAATCCAACAACAAGTCCTATGAGAATGCCTGCGATACAAAGAGTTTTAATGAAAGACCCATGCTTGGATTCAACTACTTCGGATTCTGCCACGTTGCGAACTTGAGCCTTGGAGATCATATTCAGGTTTGCGGTGACGTTCAAAAGATCAAACTCAATGAGAATACGAACGACACAAAAACCGCTTCCGAGAAAGGCAGCCGATAGTTAAGCTGCTTGTCCAAACCATTGGAAAACCTTGTCTGCCAATAAATGGATGACAAAAGGAATTTGTTATCTATTGGCATTTTGAATATCCACCGTGGTCATGTAAAAAACGGGTTCCTTGGTGTGGCTTGCCGTTATCGGTTACCTCGTAAATAATATGTATGGTTCCGAATCCTATAGGCACTATGGGGACCCGCCACCACTTGAAAGTAAGTTCGACGTTATCCGGGGCCGTGCTTCCCGCGGCACTGAGTTTGACCGTGTCGCCTGGTCACGCCTCGATATTTCTTCTCGCCCGCAAGCCTGACTTCCGGCGGATGATTAGCGTCCTCGTACTTTGGAGTGACGCCCCAGTCAATGCGAGCAGCCCAGTGGTTTGGGAGGCAATCGCCCAACGCCATATGGCTTTGTATAGATCCCCTTCGTCGGCGATTTCGGGATTTACATCTGAACAGTCGAAAACTGCCAAGTCCCTGTATCTTCGGCCATTCGGTGCAATGTAAAAAATGATTGACACAGGCAGGGCGGTAAGCCGGATTCTGTTCCCCACTTCAATGGGGTCGGCCATTTATCTGATGCGATCAACCCGGAACTTTAACGGAACGGGCCATTCCTTGTTCCCTATTTGATCTTGCTCCGGACGGGGTTTACCCTGCCCCCTCGGTTACCCTCGGGGCGGTAGGCTCTTACCCTACCTTTTCACCCTTACCCGCCCGCACATGTGCGGACAGGCGGTATATTTTCTGTGGCACTTTCCATCCCGCGCGATATGGCACACGGGTTCCCGCGTTAACCACGGGACGTCCTGCCCTGTGGAGTCCGGACTTTCCTCCCTTCCCTGTCACAGGAAAGAGCGGCCGATACTCCCTGCCTGCTCAATCGATTGGACAATAAACAATACGCCCACAATAATTACAAGATACAATCTTATTGGGATTTCTGGCATCATGTACTACCTGAGGCGGCAGTTTCATATGGCAACCCCCGCAGTGGTTTCCCTCGACCGAAACAATGGCATAATCACGTTTGTTATTCATTATACAATTATATCGCTTTAGCAGTTTTGGTTCGATCTGTGCTGCGCATCGTGCGCGTTCTGCCTTGCGATGTTCAACCTCCTCAGACAATTCGGCCGCACGGACATCCAATGCCTCAAGCTCTTCTCTTATGCGTTCTTTCCCGGCTTCCAGGTTTTCTTCACATTCAGCAATCGTTTTATTGACTGACTCAAATGTCTCCATGAAAGCGAGCCTGTTTTCTTCCAGAT
>JAFDGP010000110.1 GCA_019309245.1 Deltaproteobacteria bacterium
TGGCGGGCGCGATTCGGCATGCAAAGCGGCAAAGCGCCGGCGCCCCGGTTATGTTGCTTTCGCCCCAGGGGCGTCTGCTCGACCAGGCCGTAGCGGAGCAACTGGTACGCCATGACCGCGTGATCCTGGTCTGCGGCCGATATGAAGGCATTGACGAAAGGGTGTGTCGGCAAATGGTCGACCAGGAGCTTTCCATCGGCAATTATGTGCTCAGCGGCGGTGAGCTGGCGGCTATGGTCGTCATGGATGTAGTGTGTCGTTTGATCCCCGGTGCGCTGGGCAACAATCAGTCTGCCAGGGAAGACTCGCTTGCATCGGGTCTGCTGAAATATCCGCAGTACACGCGGCCCAGGGATTTTGAACAGGCGGGGGTCCCAGAGGTATTGCTGTCCGGCGACCACGCAGCGATCAGGCGCTGGAGACGGCGGGCGTCAATCGTGCAGACCCTGTTGAAGCGACCAGAGTTGCTGGACACTGCGGAGCTGGATGCCAACGACGTGGCCTTTTTAAAAAAGCTCCAGGCGGACGTTCAAACGATCATCGACAGGCATTCGGAAACACTTTGACCGGTTCATCAGGCCATCTGTATGTCGCCTTGGTGCATTACCCCGTCTATAACAAAACAGGCCGGGTGATCGCCTCGGCGGTCAGCAACCTTGACCTGCATGACATATCCAGGGCGGCAAAGACCTTTGGTGTTCACGCCTTTTATGTAGTGACACCACTTAACGACCAGCAGGCACTTGTCAAAAGGATTGTTTCCCACTGGATCCACGGAGTGGGAGCTGCTTACAATCCGGATCGCAAGGCAGCATTGGAGTTGATTCGCCTGTCGGCCTCATTTGAGGACGCCCTGTGTGACATCGCGGAAAATGACGGAGCCTCACCGGTCACCGTTGTGACCGATGCGCATCCTGGACCTGACACGGTGGGCTGCGAAGCGGTTGCCGGGATATTGCGGGCCGGAAAATCGGTCTTGCTCACCTTTGGAACGGCTTGGGGGTTGACGCACGGATTCATTGAACAGGCCGACATGGTGCTTGATCCGATCGTAGGCCTTACAAGTTATAATCACCTGTCGGTTCGTTCTGCAGTTGCGATCATGCTTGACAGGGTGAGGGCTTTGCAAAGGTCTCTCGGCTTCAGGGTATAGACATATTGTGGAGGATACAAGAAATGGAAGTGATTCGGGCAATTGAAAAGGAGCAGATGCGGTTTGACCTGCCGGCGTTTAAGCCCGGCGATACCGTGGAGGTGTCCGTAAAGATCAAGGAAGGCGAAAAGGAGCGGATCCAGGTCTTTAAAGGGGTGGTCATCAGAAAACGCAAGGGCACGACCAATGCGACTTTTACGGTTCGCAAGGTCTCATATGGTATCGGCGTTGAGCGGATCTTTCCGCTGCATTCGCCCATTATTGACAAGATCGAGGTGGTCTCTCGCGGCAGGGTCCGGCGATCACGCCTGTACTACCTCAGAAAGCTCAGGGGAAAGGCGGCCAGAATCAAGGAGCTGCGGCCGCGATAGCGGGATTTTGGTCTCAGGGCCGTTTTTTGATCGGGCAATGTGTGGATGAACCCCAGCGATTTTGGAATCGTGAACCGGGAAAATGAATACGGAGGCCTTTGAGGAGCAGGCACGGAAGAAGGGGTTTTCCCTGATCGCCGGCATCGACGAGGCGGGCAGGGGCCCCTTGGCCGGTCCGGTAGTCGCTGCTGCGGTGATCCTGCCTCAAGGGGTATGCCTTCCCGGTCTGAATGACTCCAAGAAGCTGACCCCGAGACAGCGGGAGCGCCTGTTTGAAGCGATTTATGTCCAAGCTGTTTCCATCGGTATCGGCATTGTGGACCCGGTCGAGATCGACCGGATCAATATCCTTCAAGCCACGCGGGTATCCATGGCCATGGCAGTGGACAACCTCCGGCCCAGGCCTCAGTGCCTGTTGATTGACGGCACGACCCCCATTACATCGCTCTTGCCACAGCGGTGCATCAAACATGGAGACCGGCGTTGCAAGTCCATTTCGGCGGCCTCCATCGTGGCCAAGGTCACCCGGGACCGGATCATGCAGCGCTATGACCTGGACTTCCCGGAGTTCGGTTTTGGAAAACACAAAGGCTACGGGACCAAGGCGCACTGCAAAGCCATTGAGACCTTCGGTTGCAGCCCTATCCATCGCAAGACCTTCCGCCGGGTCCGGGAATACGTCAGTGTGTAAAAATACATGTGCAGCTGGGCACGCGCCTGCCTGGTTGCGGGCTGCGCCCGGTGTGGCGAGGCCATGGGAATCCGAGAAATATTCAGGCGAGAGGCTCCTCAAACGGCCGCGGCGCCGGCAAGGAACAGGCGTGCCCTGGGAGAGGCCGGAGAATGCCTGGCTGTTGAGGCCTTGAAAAAAAGCGGATACAAGATCATCGAGATAAACCACCGCTCCAGACTGGGCGAGATCGATATTATTGCCAGAGAGCGCGGCACGCTGGCCTTTGTGGAGGTCAAGACACGACGCACCGACGGGTTTGGCGCCCCGAAGACGGCCGTGACCCGGGAAAAACAGCGCAAGATCTCCATGGTCGCCCTGGAGTATCTCAAACAGACCGGACAAATGGATGAAGACGCCCGCTTCGACGTGGTTGCCATCCGGTTGTTGCCCGGCTCGTCTGAAGTGGAAATCATCAAAAATGCCTTTGACCTTGCCTATTGATCACGCGCCCGAACCCACATCCGGCGCAGGGACCCTGTTTGTTGTGGCTACCCCCATCGGCCATCTGGAAGACATCACTTTGCGCGCGATTCGCACATTGCGTGAGGCGGATCTGATCGCAGCAGAAGACACCCGCCATACCCGCAAGCTGCTGACACGGCACGAGATCGCGACCCCGCTGATATCGTTTTTTGACCATAATAAGGAAAAGCGAACCCCCCAGCTATTAAAGAAGCTTCTGTCCGGCGCCTCGATCGCTCTGGTGAGCGACGCCGGCACTCCGGGTGTTTCCGATCCGGGATACCACCTGATCACCCGGGCCCTGTCGAGATCCATCCCGGTGGTGCCGGTGCCGGGCCCATCAGCGGCAATCGCCGCCTTGAGTGTTTCCGGGCTTCCCAGCGACAGCTTTGTGTTTTTGGGTTTTGTGCCCAGAAAACCCGGCAAGCGACGCGCTTTTCTTGAAGCCTTACAATTCGAGCCCCGTACCCTTATTTTCTATGAATCGCCCCGGCGCCTCGCCGGTCTCATAAAAACCATGCGGGATGTCTTCGGAGACCGGCAGGCCGTTTTGGCAAGGGAGCTGACCAAGATCCATGAAGACGTGTTAAGAAAAAACTTGAGCGGCATCGGGCGATATTTGCGCACGGACGACCCGCTCAAGGGCGAGTGCACGTTGCTCGTTGCCGGATTTCAGTACCAAAAAGACGTTGATCCGGAGGCTGTTCAGAGCTACGTTAAATGGTTACGTCACCGGGGCCTGTCCCCGTCCGAGTCGGCCAAGCGGGCAGCCCGGGAGTTGGGAGTGTCCAGAAACCTGGCCTATCAGCAGGCCCTGAAACTGGAAAAGAAACAGGGGGCCCAGGACACCCCATCTGGCGGGATTGCCCAAGATTAAAACACCGGGCACCCTAGGGTTCGGTTCGGAATTGAAATCTTTTTTGACAATGTGGATCTGGAAATTATTTGTCTTTGTTTTTTCGGCGGAGGATTCCGAGACCTTTGCAAAACTCGTTGCTCTCGCTTACAGGGCAACACGCTGCGCGCTCGGTCGCCCGGCGGTCAGGTCGTTTTGCCGAAAGGCGATATGCCGGTGAACTTGGCACGGCCCTTCGCAAGGCTCGGCCTGGATCATATCGCCTTGAGGGAAGACGACCTGACTGCCGGCAGGAGGTTGTGCAAAACTCTCATTCCGGAAGTCGGTGGTTGTCGTTTAATGTCTTGAAACAACAAACAAGGGGGAAACCATGCTGGTCGTCATGAGCAAACGGGCTACACCGGAACAAATCGATGCCGTGGTCGCCGCAATAGAGGCCAAGGGGTGCACGGCCCGGCCCATTCCCGGGGGACAACGGGTCGCCATCGGGGTGCTGCATAATCCGGGAGCCATGGATGCGGCTTATTTTATGACCTTTCCCGGGGTCAAGGATGCCATCCCCGTAACCCGGCCCTACAAGCTGGTCAGCCGCGAGTTTCAGCCGAAAAACACGGTGGTCAGGATCGGTGATGTGAGCATCGGCGATGGGGGCCTGAGTGTCATTGCGGGCCCGTGTGCCGTTGAAAGTGAGACCCAGGCCCTGACTATCGCTCGACTTGTGCGACAAGCCGGGGCGCGGATGTTTCGAGGCGGGGCCTTTAAACCCCGGACATCCCCCTACTCTTTTCAGGGGCTTGGAGAAGAAGGCCTCAAAATCCTGGCCCGTGTGCGTGAAGAAACCGGGTTACCCGTGGTGACCGAAGCGCTGGACCATGAGGTATTCGATCTGGTAGAACGCTACGCGGATATCATCCAGATCGGCGCCAGAAATATGCAAAACTATACGCTGCTGCGCCGCGCGGGCCGCGCCAGAAAGCCGGTCCTGCTCAAACGGGGGCTGTCAGCCACCATAGAGGAATGGCTGATGGCAGCGGAATACATCCTGGAAGGCGGCAATCCCCAGGTCATCCTTTGTGAGCGGGGCGTTCGCACCTTTGCCCACCACAGCCGAAACACCCTGGACCTTTCTGCGGTTCGCGTAGTCATGAAGGAAAGCCATTTGCCCGTGATCGTGGATCCCAGCCACGCAGCCGGCCGCCGAGATCAGGTGATTCCCTTGAGTCGGGCTGCGGTAGCCGTAGGCGCCAGCGGACTGATGGTGGAGGTCCACCATGCCCCCGAAGAAGCCTTGAGCGACGGCGCCCAGTCGCTTTATCCAGAACAGTTCGACGAGCTGTGCCGACAGGTACAAGCCATCAGCGAGGTCTTCCGGGATCCCCGGAAGGATCAAGCCGCCCGGGGTTAACCCCGGGCTCTTTCACTGGCGAGAAAGGTTTGGAGAATGACGGAAAAACAACAGGTCGTCGTGCGATTTCCGCCGAGTCCGACAGGATATCTCCATATCGGGGGAGCACGCACCGCTATATTCAACTGGCTTTTTGCCCAAAAGACCGGCGGCAAATTCATCCTCAGGATCGAAGATACGGACGCAGAGCGGTCCACCGAAGAATCCATCAGGGGGATTCTGGAAAGCCTTGAATGGCTGGGCATCACCTGGGATGAAGGCCCGTACTTCCAGTCTCACTTTATCAAGGACCACTTGGCGGCCGCCCAAAAGCTTCTGGATTCAGGGCATGCCTACAAGTGTTTTTGTACCAAAGAGACCCTGGAAAAAAAGCGCGAAGAGGCTCGAAGAAAGAAGACCTCCTTACAATACGACGGCACCTGCCGGAACCTGACGCCGGAAGAAGTCGCTCAAAGACAAGCCGCCGGCATACCCTATACCATCCGCTTGAAGGTGCCGCGCGGAGAGGGGTTCGTGAGCTTTGAAGACATTGTGTATGGCATCATTGAAAAGCGCTACGAAGACATCGAAGACTTTGTAATCGTACGATCCAACGGGCAACCCCTCTACGTTCTTTCCAACACGGTAGACGACATCAGAGACGGCATCACGCACGTGATTCGCGGTCAAGACGGCTTGGCAAACACACCCAAGCAAATCTTGATCTACCGCGCCCTGGGCGCGCCCATCCCCAAGTTTGCCCACATGTCTTTGACCCTGGATCCGAAAAAGGCCAAGATATCAAAACGAACCCACGGAGAGCTTGTGGCCGTACAATTTTACAAAGAGCACGGGTTTTTGCCCTGGGCCTTTGTCAATTACCTGGCGCTTCTGGGGTGGTCCACGCCGGACTCGAGGGAAATTTTTTCAAAAGAGGAACTCATCGAGGCCTTTTCGCTGGAAGGCATCAACCGGGCAAACGCGATTTTTGACGTCAGAAAAGACGATCCCAAGTTTTTCACGGACCCTAAGGCCATCAGCATCAACACGCATTACCTGAGAAACCTGCCGGTCGAAGAAATCGCACCTTATGTCAAGACGGAGCTGGAAAAGGCCGGAATCTGGGATCCCGCCTACGAAGCGGAAAAGCAGGCCTGGTTTTTCCATACCATTGACCTGATTCGAAGCAGGTTTCACGTAACCACGGATTTCGTGACGGCTGGCCGCGCCTATTTTGCCGATGACTATCCCATCGAGGCCAAACCCCTTAAGAAGAACATCTTGAAACACAAAGGGCTCAAACAGTGGTTTCCAGAGCTGGCGGACCGCCTGGAGCGTTTGCCCGAATTTACCCTGGAAACAACGGAACAGGTCATCCGGGACATGGCAGAAGAGTTGGAGATCAAGGCCGGAATTCTCATCAACGGAGTTCGAACCGCGGTCACCGGGCAGCCCAAAGGTCCCGGCATCTTTGATGTGCTCATCACCATTGGACAAAAACGCGTGGTCGAGCGCCTCCGAAAGGCCGTGGCCCTGTTTGAGGCCTCAAGCCCTTTGTAACGCCAAAACGCGAGGCGGCATCGCCCCGGTTGTCTTTCGACGAGGGGACCAACCTTGACGACACCCACTGAAGCGATCCTGGAAAGTATTTCAGACGGGGTGTTCACCGTGGACCTGCAGTGGCGGGTTACATCTTTTAACCGAGCCGCCGAGCAAATTACCGGTATTCCCCGTGAAGAAGCTATCGGCCGGTTGTGCTCGGAGGTGTTTCGCTCCAGCATGTGTCAGGAAGAATGTGCACTCAGGCATTCTCTTAAGACGGGAAAACCGATCATCGGAAAGTCCGGATATATCATCAATGCGGACGGTGTTCGTATCCCCATCAGTGTATCGACGGCCGTGCTGCGGGACCACGAAGGTCGTGTCATCGGCGGGGCCGAGACATTCCGCGACTTGAGCGAAATCGAGACATTGCGTCAGGCCCTGGAGGGGCGCTTCCGTGTGGGTGATTTGATCAGTCGAAGCCCCCTCATGCAACGCGTGTTCGACGTCCTGCCCGCCATCGCCTCCAGCCCCAGCACCGTGTTGATCCTGGGTGAAACAGGTACGGGAAAAGAGCTTGTCGCACGCACGATCCATGCGCTAAGCCCAAGGAAAAAAGGGCCCTTTGTCGCGGTAAATTGCGGCGCGCTTCCCGACACTCTCCTTGAATCCGAACTCTTCGGCTACAAGGCCGGATCATTTACCGGAGCGGTCAAGGACAAGCCCGGGCGGTTTACGCTGGCAAAGGGAGGGACCCTGTTTCTGGATGAAATCGCGGAAGTCAGCCCCGCACTCCAGGTGCGCCTTTTGCGGGTATTGCAAGAACGCACGTTCGAACCCCTGGGAGCCACCCGCACGGAAAAGGCGGATGTGCGAATCATTGTCGCCACAAACAAGGACCTTGCCCAACAGATGCATCAAGGCGCCTTTCGCGAAGATCTCTATTACCGTGTCAATGTGGTCCGGGTGGAACTGCCGCCGCTTCGCCGGCGCAAGGAAGACATCCCGCTGCTCGTGGAAGGCTTTGTCGACCGCTTCAACCGACTCCAAGGACGTTCCATTGATGGTGTCACCCCCGAGGCCCTGTCTTTGCTCATGGCTCACGACTGGCCGGGGAATGTGCGGGAGCTCGAAAATGTCATCGAGCGCGCCTTCATTATGTGCCGGGAGGGCCTCATCGGCATCGAACATCTGCCCGAAGAACTCACCGCCCAGCCGCCGGTAACGTCTGTGTCGAACGCCGGTATCAAGAACGCCCTCCAAGTACTGGAGATTGAGACCATCCAAAAGGCCTTGAGGGAAAACCATTATAATCGGCTCGCTACCGCCAGGCAGTTGGGTATCCACAAAAGCACCCTGTTTCGCAAGATCAAACGCCTCGGTATTGCTCTTCCCCAAAAGGATGGCCGCTCAAAAGGCCGTTATCTGGGATTATGAGTTGCGAAACCGCAACTATATCTCGCCTGCAGAGTTGCGATTTTGCGCCTTTGCCCGCCCCCATTTCCGGATCAGCAATAAGAATATGCTCTTTAATAATCAGCGGTTACAATATTTTTGACCCGAACACCATACATTGGCACGACAAATGCTGTGTGGTAAGGATACGGTTGGTGGAGGAGCGTTTCGATGAAGGCGGCATTTTCAATCTGGAACGGCAGAATCGCCCCGGTCTTTGATGTCAGCCGACACGTCCGGATCCTGGAAACAGGAGCTGGGGGCACAGTCCGGGAATACGACCTGCCGCTTCCGGACGAGCCTTCAGGCGCAAGGGCAGCCCGGCTTGCACAATGGGGAATCGGCGTGCTGGTTTGCGGTGCGATTTCCAACCCCATGCAACGTTTGATTACCGCTCATGGAATCTCGGTGATTCCGTTCGTGGCTGGCGATGCCGGTGAAATCGTTCGGACATGGCTCGAGGGCACCTTTTCACAACGCGCTTTTTCCATGCCAGGTTGCTCAAACAAAAGAAGGTATCGCTTTAAGGGAACACGCCTTTCAGACCCTCGCCAGGCCGGGGGACACAAGAGGCAGGGCCCGCGCACAGCGATCCGGAACGGGGATCGGGCGCCCCCGCAAAAAGGAAGAAAGCATAGGCGGTCTTGGGTTCAGACACAGCGATAAAACCCAGGAAGAATACCAAACACAGGAGGTGACAAATTATGCCAAGAGGAGACAGAACCGGACCAACGGGAATGGGACCAAGGACAGGCCGGGCCGCGGGTTTCTGTGCCGGCTACGGAATGCCCGGATATGCCAATCCGGGATTCTGCCGCGGGTTCGGAGCCGGACTCGGCCGTGGATTCGGCGGGGTCGGTCGTGGCCGGCGAAACCGGTTTTATGCCACAGGACAGCCCGGCTGGGCGCGTTCTGCATGGGCCAGCCCGACCGCTGCGGATGTAAATTCTGAGTCTGAAAGACAGGCCCTTCGGAGCCAGGCACGCGCATTAAAGGCGGATCTGGACCTGATCAACAAACGGCTCGCTGAAATCGATGCGGGCGCAAAGACTGGGCCTGAGCCGGTCTCATAGGCCCCCGATTAACAAGGGCTACGCGGTTTCCGGGCCCCCCGATATGGAAACAACCCGGAGGGCTCGGAACCGCTGCCGCCCGCCGGACCGCGAAAACCGGCAACCTTGCCGGATGAAACTTTCAGCGGGCGGTTGGTGACTGGCCGATGACGGCCTGCTTTTTTTGAACTTTTCCTGAAAAGCAGGCCCTCAAAACAGCATTCTCCAAATAAAGACAATCATAGGATTTATACACGATTTCATACGACACAGGAGGTGATTCATCATGCCGGGATTTGACGGCACAGGTCCTAGGGGCCTCGGTCCCTTGACCGGTGAAGGCAGTGGATATTGCATGATCAAGGAACAGCCAGCAGCCGGGGATCAAGTGGTGGGATTCGCCGGTCTGTCGGGCCGACCTGTAACCATGCGGACAGTCGGGATGCAAAAAAACTCGATAGTCGCTTGCTCCGGGTTCAGGCGGTGCAGAAAAAAAAGAGAGGCCTTTGTGGACAAGACGCTCTCAGGCATGCCATAACGGCTGAGCAACACGACAACTCCATTTGTTCAGAACAGCAAACCCATGACCACAACACCAGTCAAAATAACGGTGGTTGTTGACAACCAGGCAGCATCCCGCCTGGTCCCTGAACATGGGCTCTCGCTCTGGATTGAGGCTGAGGCAAAGCACATCCTATTCGATACGGGACAGGGAAAAGCCCTTGTGGAAAATGCCCGTCAACTCGACATCCCGTTGAAAAAAACAGATATCCTGGTCCTGAGCCACGGCCACTATGACCACAGCGGGGCGGTGGCGCAGGTCCTGAAGATCGCGCCAAAGGTCCGGCTGTTTCTTCATCCCAAAGCCGTCATTCCGCGATACAGCATTGCCGCCGTGACCCAGGCCAGGCCAATCGGCATGCCCGAAGCCGCTCAGCACGCGATTGGTCATCTTTCGGACAGCCGGATCGTCTGGACGGCGGGCCCCGTCCAGCTTTCCGAGCACATCGGGGTGACCGGCGCCATCCCCCGAACCACCTCCTTTGAGGATGTAGGCGGGCCGTTTTTCCTAGATCCTCGAGGCAAACGAGAAGACACCCTGGCCGATGATCAGGCCCTGTGGATCAATACCGCCCGGGGGCTCGTGATCTGTGTGGGGTGCAGCCATGCGGGCATCGTAAATACCCTTCATCAAGTCAAACGGCTAACCCGGAGCACTGTGATTCATGCTGTTATCGGCGGATTTCACCTGCTCAACGCCTCACCCGAAAGGCTGGAACGCACCCTTGAAGCCTTAAAGGCCATATTACCCCATCAGCTCATGCCGTGCCACTGCACCGGGGATGGTGCCGTCCAGGCCCTGGCCGACGCTTTTTCCGACCGCATCGTGCCCGTCCGTGCGGGCATGATCTTTGAATTTTAGCGAATCGCACGGCCTTGTGCAAGACTCGGCGTGGATCATATCATCTTGAGGCAAGACGACCCGCGAGTGACCTCAATGCGTTGTGCAACGCTCTTTATTCGAGCGGGGGGTGGGGGGCTTTCTTGCGGAAACCTGTCGGCGCTACCGCTTTTGAGACAGAATCGCCATGAACCGCCTGAACGAATGCCTGAATTTTACGCTCGGGTCGTAGGGGTCTTCGGGGTTGCAGAATTTTTTTGACATGTGCACAATGCACTGGGATGCCTTGATGTAGGGAAAGCTCGCAAGGAGCGGCTTCTTTTTTGCCTCCGTGTTTCGAAGACTTTCTTTGTCATAGGGAATCGCCCCGAGGTACTCGGGTCTGAGGGTAAACCGGCCTTCGTTGATGTTGATGTTCTCATCCGCTGTCTTGGAAATGGTGTGGAACAGCTTTTCCCCCTGAGCCATGTCGGCCACCTGATTGAGTACCAGCATGGGTGAATAGATCAACCGGGCCCGATAGCCGGAAAGCCTCCCCTCAAGCTTTTCTTCCAGTTCCTTAAAACGGGAGAAGCTTGCCTTGGCGCACGCATACCCGCTGATCAGATCCTGGGGTGTGGTCACGATCACGGTCCGGTCCGTACCCAGGGCGAAATCCAGCACAGTACGCGCAATGCCCGCGCCCAAGTCCAGTACCGCGTAATCGTAGTTTTCAGCGATCCGCTTGAAATGGTTGATGAATTTTACCTTTTGCGCATAATACAGATTGGCCAGTTTGAACTCCCCGTAGGTCCCGCATATCAAGTCAAACCCAAAGTCCGTAGCCACCACGAGGTCTTCCATGTTGCGGTTCTTCTGCAAAAAGTCCATCAAGTGGGTCTCTGGAAACATCCCGAGCTTGTTTGAGATATCCGCACTGCCCAGATCCGCATCGATGAGCAGCACACGGGCTCCGGTCTTTCCCAGCGCGTAGGCCAGGTTGATGGAAAAGTGTGTCTTTCCCACCCCGCCTTTGTTGGAAATGACGGAGATGTTAAAGGCCCGTTTTTTCCCTGGTTCTTCGGCCGTGTGTACCTCTGTCCGGTCTTTAGGGCAAACCCGGCGGGCTGGTTTGTTGTACGCCGCATGCAGGGCCGCAGCGATGGAACTGCGTGGAGCGGCGGCAGGCCGAATCTTGTGGCCGGTAAGCAGCTCCAGGCTCTTGACGGCGATCTGTTCATCAGGAGAGGCCATGGCCACCAGCAGAACGTCGTTCACCAGACGAATCGGCACGACCTGTCGGCGCTCGGCGACGTCCGGATCCAGCAGGGCCAGGGCGTCTGGCTCAATGGATGCAGACAACGGATCCACAAACGGAATGTTGAGTCTCTGGGCGGTGGCCCTCGCCTGCTGAGCCTCCCGTTCCGGTTGCATCGGGAAAGCACATATGTTTGAGGTGTCCTCGGACGCGGAACGGCCGACGGCAGGCACGCTGGATGCCTCGCCGGCCGACATGGTATGGATGTCTTCCTTCATGGGTTGCCTCTCAAGTGGGCCCTGCGATACGGCTCAGGCCGGGTCAAAGACCCCCCTGAGGCCGCCCTGCGTGTCGAAAAGGCTTGACCGATGCTGTGAAAACAAGGCCTCCAGCTCGTCAAAACACAGGTCCTTTTTACTCGTTGGAATCGAAATGAGGGCGTTATAGGTTTCCGGATCCGTCTTCATCGTTACACCGTATTTTTCCACGACCGAACGCACCATGCACAAAAAGAGCACATGGAATCTGGCTTCATCCGTGGCAGGAATGCGGGTTTCAGGATTGCAAAAACCATGATTCATTTCGTGTTCCTTTCTTACGATCACCTAAACGGGGGAAAAGCCTCTGGGCACGTGAAGCCCGGAGGCGGTCTGTGTAGGAGAATATAGCAGGAATCATGCCGCGGGAACGGAACGCAACGCCTTTGGCTAACCTGGCGTCATTTTAGACAATTTATCACTCGAAAACGAATATTCGGGCGCAAGCCGCCTTTGTCATCGCCCGAGTGTCAATTTGTTGACTCTCCGGCAGGCGGCAAATCAATGGCTTGTCACCCGTTGCGACCTCCGTCCTTTTTTTGGTATATTTCTTTATAACACTGCTCGAAAGGACACGAGACCGATGAAAAGCTACCGAAAGGAATTGTGGTTCGACGTGCCCACCAGGCGCGCCTTTATCAACATCACGCCGGAGGTGGAACAGTGTCTGCAGGAAAGCGGCATCCAGGAAGGCCTCGTGCTGGTGAATGCCATGCACATCACGGCAAGCGTTTTCATCAATGACGATGAATCAGGCCTGCACCACGACTATGAGGTGTGGCTTGAAAAGCTCGCACCCCACGAGCCTGTTTCACAATACCGACACAACGTGGGAGAAGATAACGCCGACGCCCACATGAAAAGACAGATTATGGGGCGGGAAGTGGTTGTGGCGGTCACCAAGGGACGGCTCGATTTCGGCACCTGGGAACAA
>JAFDGP010000111.1 GCA_019309245.1 Deltaproteobacteria bacterium
TACGGCAGGGGATACCTTTGACAATCCAGCCTTGAAGCAAAGCCCCTGGGCGTGTGCAGAGGCGGTCCTGTGCCGCCGAATTTCTAACCGGGCCGGCAAAACGGTCGAGACCGTTTCGTAATATGCCCGGCATGCTTATCGACCCGCGTGTGTCGTTACGGCAATCATGCAATGAGGATCTATGAAGATTGTTCTTGTCCTGCTCGATGGCCTGGGCGACCGCCCTTATGCCCACCTGGACCACCGGACCCCCCTTCAGGCGGCACACACCCCCCATCTGGACCGCCTTGCACGTCTAGGCGGCAATGGGCTTTTTCACGCCGGACTTGCCGGCCAGTGCCTGCCGAGCGAGACCGCTCACCATCTCATTTTTGGGTATGACCTGGAGAATTTTCCGGGACGGGGCCTTTTGGAGGCGGTCGGAGAGGGCCTGGCGTTTGACGATGAGGATGTGCTGTGCCTGGCCCACCTGTCCGGGGTGATCTGGAAAGAAGGCGCCCCCGTGCTTGCCTATGGCCGTGATGATGTCAAGGGCAACGCCGCTCAGATCGGCAGGCTGTTCTCCATGCTCAGCCCGTGGCAAGCCCACGGACTTGGTTTCAGGTTACACCAGACTCGCCGAAACGATGCCGTTCTGGTCATCAGCGGCGGGGCCTCTCCGTTTGTATCGGATTCGGATCCCATTGTGGTCGGGCGGCCTATCGCGCACGTGTGCGCGCTTGGCGACAGCCCTGAGCCTAAACGCTCAAGGCGCACCGCTGATGCCCTGAATGCCTATCTCACGCATTGCCACCGCGTGCTCGACAGCCATAAGGGAAATCAGTCGCCGACGATTGCAAACTTTTTGGTGACCCAACGTTGTGGCCGACGCAGACCGCTCGCCCGCTTTTACGATACGTGGGGCATGAAGGCCATGCTCATCGCCTCCGGAGCTGTTTTCGGCGGGCTCGCCCATGAATTGCGCATGACTTTTACCCGGGCCAAAGACAGCAAAGACCCGGGACAAGATCTGCGTGAGCGCATTCGGCTTGCGCTCACAGACAAGACCCATGACTTTTTCCATGTTCATACCAAGGTCCCCGACGAGGCCGCTCACAAGGGCGGCCCCGAACAAAAGGCCGCGGTGATTACCGCCCTGGACCAGGGACTCGACGAGCTGGTTTCCGCGGTCGAAAACACCACCGACCTGATCGTGGCGGTCACGGCGGACCATTCCACCCCGAGCGACTCTGTGCTCATCCACTCCGGTGAACCCGTGCCTGTGGTTGTGGCGGGACGCCATGTCAGACGCGACGGGGTAAGTGCCTTTGACGAAGTGAGCGCAGCCGGCGGATGTCTGGGCTTTTTGCGAGGCAAAGAATTGTTGCTGACCTTGTTAAACTGTGCAGATCGCGCCACCCTGATCGGTCACCAACTGGGCCCAAATAAAAGGCCCTATGTCCCCGAGGATTACGAAGTCTTTAAACCGACCGAATAATCCCGCCTCGCGGCCGCCGGGCTAACACAAACAGCAACCCGTTTTTCGCATGCTCCCCTGTGCGTGCAAGCCCTTCCCCGCCCTTGCCGTGGCGGCGGTGCGATCCGAAGTCGATCTGAACATCAAGGAAATTTAAGAGCCCGCCCGCAGGACCCGGGTGTCACCCACGGGCAATGTGAAATGAATACCGTCCAGATAATCCAGCAACGCACCGGACTTGTTGCTGTTGAGGCCGGTCAGGGCTTTCAGGTCGTGAATGGTGATATGCCCGCGTTCCAGGATCAGATTTTTGATTGCCTTTTGGATTTGTTGCAGTTTGCTCTTCGAAATATACATGCCCTTTTGCATCTGGTGTCTCTTGTCCAGCCGCGGGTTACGTATGAGGATGAGCTCGCCCCCTCTCTTCATGAAGGAGACCACCTCCCAGACAGCCTTTCCATCGGTCACCCCGATGCCTTTAAGCATCCTATCAAAGGTAAACAAAGAGACACGGCTGTGGGTGCTGAAAGCGATGATCTTAGAGCGAATCGTCTCCTGGAAGGCATTGAGGTGTGCCTTGAAGCCGTTGAAGAAAATGATTCCGTTGCGCATTGAAATGACGCCTTCATTGAACAGGTATTCAATCATGTAGTCGTAAAGGCGTTCATCCAGTGACTTGAAATGAGACGATCGCAGGTCAGCCTTGGACACCCCTTGCTCCATGGGATTGTCCTTGTGAAATCGACGGATAACCTCAACAGCACGGGCCTTAAGTGAATCAAAGTTCTTCCGGTGATACACGCACCGATCCGGCAGATTGATTATCTTCCCCTCGGCCTTCAACCTTTTCAGGATCTGGTTAAGCTGGTCGGAATCAATGCGCAACGCTCGTTGTAGGTCTTGAACAACAACCGGTGCCGAGCCTTCTTTCCTGACGGCATGTTCGATGATTTCTTCAAGCGCGCCGTTTTTGAGGAGGCTCAAATCCCGAATCTTCGTCTTGTCTCGGCCTCTGTATTTTCTGGTATCAACCTCAAGGATCATTCCGCCCCCGATGGTGGCCGGGGGACTCAGGCTTCGCACAACAAACCGGTCGAAGGCAAGTGGCGTGAGCCGGTCAAGCAAACGAAACTGCACAAAAGCCGTTTCACCCGGTCGAAGCATGTCTCTGTCCATAAAGACCATCAAGGCGTTTGTTTCGCTTGCACTCGTGTAAAATCGGACGCGCGTCCGGTTTTTCAACGGCCTTTTTTGAGAAGACAAATAGTGAAAAGATGTATTGAGCAAATGGGACGATCTCAGACAAGCCGGTTCCCCGATGACCATTCCCGCCACAATCTGCTGGCGGGATACTTGCGGCAAATTCAACGCCACCCGCTCGCCAGCACAGGCCTCATGAACACTTTTTCCATGAACCTGAACGTGACGGACCCTGTCCCGAAGTCCGACTGGATATATTTCAATGGTTTGTTCTTGAACAATTTTGCCTGAAGTCAGTGTCCCCGTGGCCACTGTCCCATGCCCTTGAACATGAAATACTCTATCAATGGGCAGGCAGGTGGGACCCTGAGGGTCCTTGCTCGGACACGTTTGATAAAGTGCCTCGAGAGCAGATACGATCCGGGCCCTTCCTTCCAAGGTCTTTGCGGAAAAACAAATGCAAGGGGCCCCCTCCAGAAACGAGCCGCTGGCCAGTTCAGCGATCTCCTCGCGCCCCATTTCCGCTAACTCCTTGTCCACGAGATCGATCTTGGAAAGGACGACAAATCCGCTCCTGATGCCCAAGAGTTTCAGGATGTCCAGATGTTCTCTGGTTTGTGGCATCACCCCGTCGTCAGCAGCGACCACCAACATGGCCAGGTCCACTCCGCACACCCCGCGGAGCATGTTCTTAATAAACCGCTCGTGACCCGGGACATCGATGAAGGCCACGGTGCGCCCTGATGGTAGGCACAGAGGTGCAAACCCGGGTTGAATGGTCAGTCCCCGCTGTTTTTCTTCCTCCAGGCGATCCGTGTCCACCCCGGTCAGGACCTTAACCAGTGCTGTTTTTCCGTGATCTACATGCCCGGCTGTGCCTACAACCAAATGCTTCAATCCATGGCCTCCTGTAACATGGAAGGGGCAAGGGGAATCGAACCTCCTCCTCGTTTTTTAGACGATGCCAACGGGTTTGCAGCCCGCGGGGTGCACCAGCACCATTGCCCCTCTGACAAACCATTGCAGCCGTTCGAACATATCGCATGGCCCAAAACGCCTGGTCAGTAACCGTCACCCAACAGGTCCGGCCTTTGCACGGTAATTATAATACCCAATGGATATCAATGTGTCTAATTGATATTTTCAATTTCATCTCGGCCAAGAGATCGGTTGCATCTATGATCTATGAATCTTTCAGCTATCCAGAGGCAGCACGGCTCAGCGTCATTCCCCCTTGGCACAGTTCGTGCTAGCTTGTGTTCAGGGACGGATCTGAAGCCAAATGATCAAGGCTAGGGCTCGGAGTGTGGCCCTGCGGGAAATGATTCTGCGCAATGCGTAGACTACATATTGAAAATGTTGGAAAAACCCTGGGGATTGTGTTATGCGTCCGACGGTGTTGGCCTGCCTGTTATGGGCGCAGCTATCGCACCGGGTTTTCGCCGAATAGGCCGATTTTGCACTTATGATCAACTCCCTTAAAATTGCACTCGCCGGCGTGATCCTGCTCGGTCTGGTTGACTTCGGATACGCCACCGGGGTTGAGCTTAGATATATCCGCATCGGCGAGCACAAAGACTACACGAGAATTGTCTTTGAGTTTCGAGGCACCCCTGCATACAAGCCCCCGGTGGTCACGGACAAAGGCACTTTTACGCTCACCTTCCCGAATGCAACAACGGCCCTGCCCTCAAAAATTGTCACCGAAACATCCAAGCGGGTTGATACGATGACCTTTTTGCAACAACCGTCCGGATTGAAGGCCGATGTGACGCTTGCGTTTTCATACTTCAAGGTCAAGGCCTTTACCCTTGCAAACCCTGACCGGGTGGTGCTGGATATCAGTCGATTAAATCAGCCCCCGGAAGGTTTTCTGTCTGCAAAAAACGCCACCACCCCAGCCCCGGTCGAACCGGCGGCCCGATCCCGGACGGGGTCCGAAGTGCAACTTCAAAAAACGGAATCCAAGAAATCCGTAACACCGAAACCGAAGCAACCAGGCGCTGCAACCCGACCGGCCGCGCCACCCGAGGCATCGAAACAAGCGCTATCAACGCAACCGAGGGGGCAAGGGCCCACACCGGCTCGAGGCCAAACACCGTCATCTTTGACAACCGTGTCCGGAGCCGGGACAAGAACCGAACGGTCCCCGGAGTCGGTCTCCCCTCAAAAGGCCCGGCCTGCGAGTATGGCGGCGCCCCCCGGCGTTGATCAAACAACTGCGTCGCGACCTCCTGGTGCGACTGGTGGGCATTTGCAAACGATTCTCCTGGTGGCCTTGTTGGCCCTTTCGCTCATCATGGTCGGGTTGCTGGCTTTCATTGTTTTCCGCCGAAGGCGCGAAGCGGCAACCATACAGCCTGAACATCCGCTTGAGGCGGCCATTACCGCGGATGACGATATTGCGGACATTGACGCCCAAATAAAAAAACGATTGGAAAAACTGGACTGATCAATCTGGGCCCGTCATGGCAGGTCTGACAAGAAATACCGGAATGGCGTGATGGCAGAAGAAAAACCTGCAACCGAGAATGTGACTGAAGAAGAACTCGCCTTAGAGGAACTCCTGGCAGCCGAGAACGTCGATGAGGGTCACACTCCAAACGATGATGCAGCCTCCGTCGCTGTCGATGAAGGTGCAACAGATGCTGAAATGGCGGCCCTGGAAGAATTGATGGCCACAGAGTCTGCGCCAACGAAGGCAGAACCGCCGACAGCGGAACCGCCTGGCCAAAATCACGCTGAGACCGGGGCAATGACCAAAGAGGCTCCTTCAGAAACCAAAGGAGAAACAGATGAAGAACTGGCCGCCCTAGACGCCCTGGTGGCCGCCCAGGAGCAGACCTCACCGACACAGGAACCGCCAGACGACGCCAAAGAACAAACAGCCGACGACGGCATTATTACCCTCAAGGAGGTCGTGGCCCTGGGAGGTACAGGCACGGCGCCTGATGTCGCAACCAAGAAAGAAACGCCTGCCGACGATGCCCTTCACGGCGATTCGGCCCGTCCGGAATCGCCGGCGCCTGAATCCCCGGATGAGGGCATGGACATCGCCGGGCTTTCAGCCGAGGAGCGCAATGACCTGGACAAGCTCATCAAAGGCCTCAGAGAGGAGAAGCCTTCAGTGGGGGCATCACAGGCGGACCTTGCCGCTTTGCAAAAACAGGTCAGGGCTATGAAAAAACGGGTCATCGAATTGACCCGGGTGGTGACGGAATGTGATAAGAGAATGCGGTCCTTTTCCGAAATCATGCGGCTGTTTTTCAAAAAGAGTGAAGTCATGAACAAACGAATCGACGCGATCGCCGACTCGACTAAAGGCAAGCCCGGGAGTTAATGGGGGACACGAATTTGAACGGCCGACAAGACGCACAAAGCAGTATCGTTAAGCGAATCATTGACGGCTCAGTTTCGATTGACTCTGCGGTCGAGTTTGAAAACATCATCCGGATCTTTCCCGATGATCCCGGGATTTACCGGGCCTTTGCCGACCTGCTCGCCCGAAACAAATCCTACGAGGCCGCGGCAAGCGCTTACCGGAAGGCCTCTGCACTGTTTGTTGATCAGGGCATGATGCTGCAGGCAATCGTAGCCAAGATCCTGGAGTGGCGAATCATACAGCCCACTCACAAGGAAGGCAGGGCATTTCATGCCGTTCTTCGTCGGGAAAACGTTCAGGAATCGTCTTTGCAGGCGTTTATCACGCAGATGACGTATCCCGAAATGGTTGCCTTCATGGTCAACCTGGTCCGGGTACGCCTGCCAGCCGGAAAAATGGTCCAACGATTTGGGAATCAGGAAAGCCACATTCATTTCATCGTTTCAGGGGCGTTGAAAGAGACCAGCTTTGAGGTAACGCCGGAAGGCAAAAAGGGGCGGCCCTTGTCCAGTGTAGAGCTTGTGGAAAACCAGTTTTTCGGGGATATCTATCCGTTTACCAATCAAGCGGTTTCTCGGTCAGATGTGGAAACCATTACCCGAGTCGAGTTGGTGAGAATCTCGCGCAAGAGACTGCAGGCGGTTTGCCAAAAACACCCCAGGGTGGAATCAATGCTCAAGGACCTGTATGTGGGCCTCCGGAAAACACAGGGCCCCGATCCGTCGAGACATGTCCGAAAAGCGGCCCGGCACCAGCTTCCGACGAAGGTCAGGCTCAAGATCTTCCCGGCCGAACCGGATGAAAGCCCGCTCGTGGTCGATGGTATCACTGAGGATATCTCACAGGGCGGGGCCTGCTTGGTCCTTGAAGCCCGATACCGCCCCGGCGCTCCGGAGGGCCTTATAGGAAAAAACGTCAAGATAGAAATCCGGCTGCCCGACGTGGAGGACATCAAGATTCTCGGCACCATTGTATGGAGCAAGGATGTCTCCCGCGATGGTGATATGGGCACAGCGATCGGTATTCAGTTTAAGGAAATGGCTCCTGAGGACCAGGTAGCCCTGGGACGCTACTGCTTCGACAGCAACGGCGAACAAAACCTTCTTTGGTCCCTGTGGGAAACCCATGTCAAACATTAGGGCGCGGGTGGAGGTTTGGTAAAGGAATTTTCGATGACACCAGGACTAGAAAATGCGAAAACCAAAACCCCCAGAGTTTGGGCCGTGGGTGGCGGAAAGGGCGGCGTGGGGAAGAGCGTCGTTTCCACCCTGTTGGGGTTCTGGCTGGCCCGCATGGGCAAACGAACGGTCCTGGTAGACGTCGATCTGGGCGGCGCGAACCTGCATACGTTGTTGGGTATTAAAACCCCGGGCCGTACGCTCAATGACTTTGTTTCCAAGAAATATGCCAGACTGGAAGACGTGGCGGTGGAGTCCGGAGAAGAAAACTTGCGGCTCATCAGTGGTGCAAGCGATGTGCTTTCATTGGCCAATCCCCAATTCGTCCAAAAGCTCAAAATCATTCAGAACATCTTCAAACTGGATGCCGATGTAGTCATCCTCGACCTTGGGGCCGGCGCCACGTTTAATGTCCTTGACTTCTTCCTGGTCTCCCACAAAAAGATCACTGTCTTGTCACCGCAACCCACGGCCATTCAAAATGCATATGGCTTCGTCCGAAACGCGGTGTATCGGCGCCTGACCCAGCTTTCACGAAAACAACCGTCGCTTCAGGCCCTGATTAAGACCGCCATGAATCCCAAGAATGAACTGAAGCTCCGAACTCTTAAAGAACTGCTTCAGCTTATCCAGGATGTGGAAGGCGACGGTATTTCGGAGGCCTTGAAAAGGGAAGTTGAAA
>JAFDGP010000112.1 GCA_019309245.1 Deltaproteobacteria bacterium
AGAGCAGCCACTTTCACAACGGTCTCAAAGCCATAATCTTTTTGTATCATCATCTGCTGTGCGCCTCAGGCGGACAGCGCTACCCTGAGCCTGTTGAATGGGGCGCCATGCACCTAGGGCATCCTCGGCTTTTGCAACATTAGCACCTGTATACCAACGCCTCTTCCTTACTTATTTATGATAGAAGCCCTGGAATGAGAATTGGGTTTCTTAAGAGGGTTTACACAGGCTATCCACAATGTCCCGGGCCTCTTCCTGGATTTTTCTGAGATGGCCTTTGCCTTTGAAGCTCTCCGCATAGATCTTATAGATGTCTTCGGTTCCGGAGGGGCGGGCTGCGAACCAGCCGTTTTCAGTGACTACCTTGAGCCCGCCGATGGGGGCCCCGTTTCCCGGTGCATGGGTGAGCTTGGCCACGATTTTTTCCCCTGCCAGTGTTTCTGCCGAGACCATATCGGGCTGCAATCGCTTGAAGGCCGCTTTTTGCTCCGGTGTGGCCGGCGCGTCAATTCGCTCGTAGATGGGCGTTCCAAAACGTGCCTCCAGCTCTGTGTACAATTCGTCGGGCCGTCGATCCGTCTTGGCGATGATTTCTGCGGCCAGCAGGTCCATGATGATTCCGTCTTTGTCCGTGGTCCACACCGTACTATCTGTACGCAAGAAAGAGGCCCCGGCACTTTCCTCCCCCCCAAAGCCGTACCGGCCATCCAACAGGGCCTGAACAAAATATTTGAATCCGACCGGGACCTCAGCCATGGGCCTTTCCAGGGCGGCGGCTACCCGATCGATCATGGCGCTTGAGACCAGCGTCTTTCCGATGGCGGCGTCAGCGCGCCATTGCGGCCTGTTACGGAAAAGATACCAAACGGCCACAGAAAGATAGTGATTTGGGTTGAGCAGCCCTGAACCCCTTGTTACGATGCCGTGACGGTCCGTGTCGGGATCATTGCCGAAAGCCACATCAAAGGATTTTCTGAGACCGATGAGACTTGCCATGGCGTACGGGGAGGAACAGTCCATGCGGATTTTTCCATCTTTGTCCACGGTCATGAACCCAAAGGTTGGGTCCACGGTCTTGTTGACCACCTCGATATCAAGCCCAAAGCGCTCGGCGATGGGCTCCCAATAACCCACACCAGCCCCTCCCAATGGGTCTACGCCGATCTTGAGCTGCGCACCGGAAACAGCATCCATGTCAATCACATGAGATAAGTCCCGGACATACGGGCCCACAAAATCATAGGTGCATGTGGTGTCGGCCGACATCGCCCTTTCCAGTACCATCCTGCGGACCGCCTTGTTGCCGTTTTCAAGGATTTTATTGGCCCGATCTTCGATCAAGCGGGTGGTTTCCGCGTCCGCCGGGCCGCCATGTGGGGGGTTATACTTGAATCCTCCGTCTTCGGGGGGATTGTGGGAAGGGGTGATCACCACGCCATCCGCCAGGGCGTTTTTCTTGGAACGATTGTGTGAAAGGATGGCATGCGAAATCACCGGCGTGGGAGTGTAGCCGAGGCCGCTTTGGATCAGAAGGGTCACGCCATTGGCTGCGAAGACCTCCAGTGCGGTTGCGTGAGCGGGTTCGGACAACGCGTGTGTATCCATCCCAAGGAACAGGGGGCCTGTAATGGCGTTGGACCGCCGGAAATCACAGATGGATTGAGCAATCGCCAAGATATGGTCTTCGTTGAAGCGTTTGTCGAAAGACGATCCACGATGGCCTGAGGTGCCGAAGGTTACACGTTGTCGGACGTTGTGGGCGTCTGGCTTGCCGGTGTAATAGGCGCTCACCAGCCTGGGTATGTTGGCCAGGAACTCACGCGGAGCCGGTTTGCCGGCCAGAGGATGAATGCTCATAAAGATCTCCGGAAAAAAGTCTTGCCAGCCACAAGGGCACTGTCGACAACCGGGCAAGGAGCTTGAATTGTCTTTCGGAGGATCGATTCTAGGGCGGCCCTGATTCCGTGTCCACCTTTTTCTTCAAAACGATCTCATGGTCAATTTTTTGACGGATGGGGTGTCAGGGGTTGGGGCCGGACATGGGGCACGGGTCGAATGCGCTGAAAACACTGCCGAGGTATGCCCGGTCACGAACTGGCGGGGGCTCTATTTAAAAAAACACGGCATGATTCCTGCTAGTTCCAGACGCGAGAGCTTTGCACAACCTCCTGCCGGCAGTCAGGTCGTCTTCCCTCAAGGCGATATGATCCAGGCCGAGCCCGCCTGAGGCGGGTTGTGCCTCCGCCTAAGGCGGAATCGGCATATCGCCTTTCGGCAAAACGACCTGACTGCTGGGCGGTCGAGCGCGCAAAATGTTGCCCTGTAAGCGAGAGCAACGAGTTTTGCAAAGGTCTCGACGCTTAAGAACAGAATTGCGGTTCTTGCGTTTTTGGTTCCGGCTGACATGGATTGGGTTAAAGAATAGAGCGGTCTTTTTATGACGGCGAAATTGAGCACAATGATTCCATGGGTGCCTTTTTTGGGCCGATGGGCGATCTTTTTGGTTCAAGAGATGGGCCGGATGGCGGTCTTTTTTGCAAGAGGGTTTTTCTGTATTTTTTCGATACCCCTGCAGGGACGCAAAATCATCCAACAGGCCTACTTTATCGGCTTGAAGTCCATTTTCGTCATTTGTCTGACTGCGGCCTTCACCGGCATGGTGCTCGGGTTGCAGGGTTACTACACACTGGTGAAATTTGGTTCGGAAGGACTGTTGGGTGCGGCGGTAGCCCTGTCTTTGGTCAGAGAGCTGGGCCCGGTCATGACCGCGATCATGGTGATCGGACGGGCGGGATCGGCGGTGGCTGCCGAGATTGGTATTATGCGAATTTCTGAAGAAATCGACGCCCTTGAGACCATGGATATTGATCCGATTCGGTTTCTGGTCAGTCCCAGGATCGCCGCAGCGCTCATCAGTTTTCCTCTGCTGACCGCGATTTTCGACACGGTCGGAATTTTTGGGGGGTATGTGGCAGGTTCGTGCCTGCTGGGTATCAACCCGGGGATCTATTTTTCGCGGGTGGAGTCAAGCGTCTCGATGGCTGACGTGACGGGAGGGTTCATCAAGGCCGTTGCCTTTGCCGTGGTGGTTTCCGCGGTCTGTTGCTTTCAAGGGTATTACACACATACACGCAGCCAGGGCTTCGGGGCCAAAGGAGTGAGTCTGTCCACCACATCGGCGGTCGTGACTTCCTGTGTGCTGGTTCTAATTGTAGACTATGTGCTGACATCATTTTTGCTGTGATTTTCATGGAAACGCCGCTCATTGAATTTCAAAAGGTCTCAAAACGGTTCGGTAATCAGGTCATCCTGAACGAAGCGGACTTACGGATCTACCGCGGGGAAGTGACAACGGTGATCGGCAAGAGCGGGGTTGGAAAAAGCGTACTGCTTAAACACATCATCGGCCTCATGGAACCTGATTCGGGGCAAATCCTTTTTGAGGGACATCCGGTCTCGAAGATGACGAAACAGGAACGAAAGTCTCTGAAAAGGAAATTCAGCTACATGTTTCAAAATACCGCCCTTTTCGACTCGATGACCGTCTATGAGAATATTGCCCTGCCGTTAAAAGAGACCACCAGACTGGAAGACAAGGAAGTGCGGCGCCGGGTTCTGGACATGATGGAACGGGTGGATCTGCACGACATCGAATACAAATACCCGTCCCAGTTGTCAGGCGGTATGAAAAAACGCGTGGCACTGGCCAGGGCCCTGGTGACCGATCCGGACACAGTGCTGTTTGATGAACCGACCACCGGACTTGATCCGATTCGGAAAAACGCCGTTCACAGCATGATTTCCGACTATCAAAGAAGGTTCGGATTCACCGGAATTGTGGTGAGCCATGAAATTCCGGACGTATTCTATATCTCCCAGCGCGTGGCCATGCTTCAAAACGGCAGGATTGTTTTTCAAGGCAGCCCAGGCGAGATTGATCAGGTGTCGGACCCGGAGGTCAGGGCTTTTGTCCACGGCCTGGAAGCGCCTCATGACGGTTTGACGGGCATGGGCACGCGACTGCAGGGAGAACACAGGTTCGATGAAGAGATGGGGCGGCTGCAACGTCACGGGACCGCTTTTTCTGTGCTGCTCTTTACCTTGGACGATCTTGACGAGATTAACGAAAAGGCCGGGTACCACACGGGCCAGTCGGTGGTCAGGGCCTTTGCCGATGCCTTGAAAGTGCGTGTGCGCATATCCGATCTTTGTTGCCGCTACGGTGTGAACAAGATCATCGCTGTTCTTCCTGAGACCGGACGAGACCAGGCCAGACAGGCCTGTGCGAGGCTGGCCGCAGAGATCAGCGCGGAAAAGCTTCTGGATGTCGATCCCTATCCGGAATGCCGGTTTTCTGTGTATGCCGGATTTGCCGAAGCCCGCGCGGACGAGCCCCTGGAGCAGGTGCTGATTCGAGCGGAGTCAAGGAAGAACGTGCTGTATGATTTCCAGGTAAGTCCTATGGAGGAGTCATGAACAAGACCTCGATCGAAACCGCGGTGGGCATCTTTGTGGTGGTTGGTATCGTGTGTGTGGGATATCTGACCATAAAACTCGGCAAGATGGAATGGGTGGGTGACAATTACTATCCAATCTATGCCCAATTTGAGTCCGTATCGGGACTATCCCGCGGCGCCTATGTGGAAATGGCTGGGGTACAGATCGGGCAAGTGGAAGCCATCAGCTTGGATCAGGACCGGCAGGTGGCACAGGTGAAGATGAAAATTCAAAAAGGCATCGTCCTCACGGACGACGTCATTGCTTCCGTCAAGACGTCCGGGCTTATCGGCGATAAGTACATCAAGATTTCTCCCGGAGGATCGGATGAGGTGTTGAAACCGGGCGATACGATTACGGAAACGGAGTCGGCGGTGGATCTTGAAGAACTGATCAGTAAGTACGTCTTTGGAGGGGCCTAAGTGGGGCGGTCATTCTGTGGCGGTGTTTACCCTTTAAGAGGTCTTCATCTTTTTCAAAGGAGTAGACGGTGAAAAGAAAAATCATGGTGTGTTCGGTTGTCTCGTTGATGTGGGCCATTCTGACGCTGGTCTGCGAGGCCCAAGAGCCGATGGATGCCCTCCGAGGGCCCATCGATCGTGTAATCAGCATTCTCAAAGATCCCCAATATCAGGATCCGTCCAAGCAGGCGCTTGAGCGGGAAAGGCTCTGGGAAGCCATGCACGACTTATTTAACTTCACGGATATGGCCAAGAGAACCCTTGCCCGAAACTGGAAGCGGTTTTCCCCTCCTGAACGCAAGAGCTTCGTAACGGTGTTTCGTGAGTTTCTGGGAAATAATTATCTGGATAAGATTCAAAAGGGATATAAAAACGAAAAAGTGGTCTACCTCGAACAGCAGATGCTGAGTCCTGACAAAGCGCTTGTTAAGACCAAGATCATCAGGGAAGACATAGAAATCCCCGTCCATTATCGAATGAAGATGTACCGTGGAGGATGGCGGGCTTATGATGTGAATATCGAGGGGGTGAGCCTTGTAAAAAACTATCGGACTCAGTTCAACAAGCTCCTCATGAAAGGGTCTCCGGCCGAACTTATTGAACGCCTGAAAAGAAAGATCGAAAAACAGAAAAAGCAGCGCGAAACGGCGGGCCATGCCTGTCATGCTCGAAAGGACCTTTTGCCCTGCTGAGTGCATTGAACAGCTTGCCAAAGGCTACAAGAGGGCGGGCAGGCGACCCCGTATGTTCCCCAGGAAAGCGTTGTTCCCTTTATTCGATTGTGGTCACCCTCTTAAGAAACTCGATTCAAATTTTGGGACAAAAAATTTTAAAAGATAACCACGGGCTTGAGAACAGCACGTGATTTTGTGATAAATTTTTTTGGCTCCGGCTCGTCCGGGTTAGAATTAAGGCCTCCCATTTCAGAGTTTCTTTCATAAGAGGGGTGACCAAGCCTTCCATCTGTCAACCTCTCGCCAATCTCCCCTCTATCGCTTGGATGTGAAAAGGTTCAGATTTTAGATCATTATGCCGATGAGTCACTGTGGGCGGCATGGTGGCCGTGTCTTTCGTGATGGTCTTTTGAAGCGGAAAAACAAACAGCATGGCCGTTTTTTTAAAAAGGAGGATATCCCCATGAAATGGATCGGTGGGGTCCTGCTGGCGATGGTTCTCATATTAACAGGATGTGCCCGGAAGGCCGCCGAGCCTCCTCCATCAGCCCCGATCGCTAAGGCCCCCATTTCCATAACGGAACCGCTCGACCGGTCAGACGGTCCCCGGGCTCGAGCGGAAAACGCATCGAGCAGTGCGGATGCAGTTGCCTTACAGCAGGTTGACCTCTCGGATTCGTCCGTACAGACCACGGCGACAGATAGCGGCGCGCAAGAGGCGGCAGCCGTAGCCGCGGACGGCGTTGAAGCGGAATTTCTGGATGATGACCTGGATTTTCTGGAGGAAGAAGAGGAGGAACCGACAATCGTTGTTGCCGACCCGCTGGCCCCTTGGAACCGGCTGATGTTTGCGTTTAACGATAAACTCTATTTCTGGTTCTTGAAACCCGTGTCAAAGGGCTATCGAGCGGTGGTTCCCAGGCCGGTAAGAAGTGGAATCCAGAATTTTTTCATCAACCTTGCCGCACCCATTCGGATTGGCAGTTGCCTTCTTCAGGGGAAAGGCAACGAGGCAGGGGAGGAATTTGCACGGTTTTTCGTGAATACCACGATGGGAGTTCTGGGGTTCGGCACACCTTCCGAGCGGTTTCCCGGGCTTCAGAAAATCCACGATGAGGACTTGGGCCAGGCGCTTGGCGCCCACGGCGTGAGTAACGGTTGGTATGTAGTATGGCCCATCCTGGGCCCCTCTACCCTCCGCGACACGGTCGGGACCGTTGGAGATGCCTTAATGAATCCCATCAGCTACCTGCCTTTGGCGGCGGCCGCGGGCGCGACCGGCGAGAAGAAGTTGAACGAAAGCTCTTACCGAATGGAGGATTATGAGGCCCTGAAGGCGGCTTCTATTGATCCGTATGAGGCAGTGCGGGATGCCTATATTCAACACCGGGAGAAAAAGGTGAAGGAGTAAACCCTTTTAAGAAACTCTGAAATGAGAGGCCTTAATTCCAGAGTTTCTTTCATAAATGAGCCCCCGGAATACGCAAGTAATCATGGAGATTCTGCACAAGGATCTTCTTGGAACACTGGAACTCCTCAAAAAACACCTTTTGTTTTCCCGTGAGACCTTAGATCTAAGACTCGCAATGTGATACGTGAGGCAGTCTGTACGGAAGGCCTGCCAATGCTCCCGTTGCCGGAGCGGGAAGATCAGGGTGATTCGTGGTGGGTGCCCGCTTGCCCGGCACTGAATGACCTCTTGGACTTGTCCCAGATGTTTGGTGGTAACACTTGTTCCTTATAAAACGGATATGAAGAGCATCTGCCTCTTTTCGCTATCTTAAAATTGATCTCGTTGGGATTCCATCATTCCAGGCTATCGTAATCAGGGGGAAACCAATGTCTCCCACAGGTCATCCACATGGAGGGGATTGAGGATGCGGACATTGTGGACCCTGAACCCCTGCTCCCCATTATAAAGGACAAAGCCTGAACACACACGATCAAGCCCCAGTTCCATGAACCGCTCCAGGCCTTTGAGGAAATTTTCTGAAAAGGTGGATGCCGACTTGATCTCAACAGGTATGAGGTTGCCCCCTTCCTTAATCACCAGGTCCACCTCGTTGCCGTGCGAGTCGCGGTAAAAATAGGCCTCAGGCCTGATACCCCTGTTAAACCCGCCCTTCATGACATCTGCGATCACCAGATTTTCATACAGGTTGCCCCGCAAGGGGTCACGGGAGGCCTGGTCTTCATTGTGAATTCCCAGCAGGAAAGCTGCAAGACCCACGTCTGTGAAATATATCTT
>JAFDGP010000113.1 GCA_019309245.1 Deltaproteobacteria bacterium
AAACTCCCGGTATTTTCGTATCGTCAATGTCCCAGACAAAGGTCCCCCGCCAGCAATGCGGGCCCATCGGCCATCCTAACCCACAAAGCCCTTATGTCAAGACGCCCGGGTCCTCCGGATCCCCCGGTTGCCGAGTTTGCCGGAGATGCGAGGCGGTGGGCGTGCCGACGTACTGTTGTACTTCAAGCGCCCACCAACAAAGCAGATCCGGTAAAATCGGAAACCGGGGGATTTGGGGTCCGACACCGCAAGGCGAAGACGCACTTGGGGTGCATTACGGGGCTTTTTTGTTGACCCATGGAGGCTGATTTGTTAAGATTTTTTGAAGTGTTCATAAGTTAGTGGCCATTTTCGAACCGAAAAAATCAATCGATGGGCACCGGCATTCCGCACCAGGCGGACCAATTTCCCAACGAAAAGAGGCAACGAAGCCACGAATGCACATCTGCGTCATAGATGGTCAGGGCGGCGGCATTGGAAGCTTTATCATCAAGAGACTCCGTGAAGCCTTTGAAGAGACGGTAACGATCACGGCGCTCGGGACCAACGCAATCGCCACGGCTCAAATGCTCAAGGCTGGGGCGAACCGCGGGGCCTCCGGGGAAAACGCCATTGCTCGAACCGTGAAACTGGCCGACGTGCTCGTGGGGCCTGTGGCCATCGTTCTGGCTCACGCGATGATGGGGGAGGTGACTCCGCGTATGGCCGAGGCCATTGCGGCGTGCCCGGCCAAAAAGTTTCTGATACCTCTCTCTCAGGAAAATGTCGACATCGTGGGCCTAACCCCTACGCCCCTGCCGCCACTGATCGACACATTAATCGAAAAACATCTGGAAGGGCTGTTGAATCGTGTCCGTTCATAGATCAAGAAAAAGGATGCGCCTGTTTCAGACCCCTGAAAGACATCACTCCCATTGAAAATCAAGCTGGCAAAGACCGCAGGCTTTTGCATGGGCGTACACAGGGCGGTGGAAATCGTTCTGGATGTTGCAGCCAAACACCGCCCGCCCATCTATACCTTCGGGCCATTGATACACAATCCCCAAGTGCTTGAAATTTTGGCAGAAAAAGGCATTTCCATTCTGAAGGATCCGGCCCACACCGCACCAGGCAGTGTGGTAATCCGAGCGCACGGCGTGCCCCCTGAGACCAAGGAACTGCTCATTGATGCCGGTTTTAGTGTTATCGACGCCACGTGCCCCCGGGTAATCAAGGTGCAGAACATCATCGGCCGGCATGCAAAACGGGGCTCGGCTGTGGTCATCGTGGGCGATCGGCGGCATCCCGAAGTGGCCGGACTTTTGGGTTTCGCGCAGGGGCGAGGCTATGTCATCCGAGACCCGGATGATGTAAAAACGCTTCCGGATTTGAAGCACGTGATTGTGGTGGCCCAGACCACTCAAGATGCCAGACGGTTTCAGGCGGTGGCCGAGGCCGTTTTGGCCCGGTTCCCGGATGCACGCGTTTTTAATACCATCTGCGATTCCACCCATAAGCGCCAGGCCGAGGTTCGAGAAATGGCCCACGATGTGGACGCGGTCATTGTGGTGGGCGGGCAAAATAGCGGAAACACCCGAAGGCTGGTGCAGGTAGCCGAGCAAGAAGGGGTCCGCGCCTTTCATATTGAAACAGAGTCGGAAATCGACTCGGAAGCGGTTGCGCCGCTCAAAACCGTGGGCATTACCGCCGGCGCATCCACACCGAACTGGGTCATCAAAAAGGTCTACCGCACCCTGGAAAGCCTGCCTCACCGGCAGCAGGCTGGGTGGCGCCAGGGGCTGTACCGGTTGCAACGGTGGCTGCTTTTAAGCAACACGTACCTGGCTTTGGGCGCGGGATGTCTCAGCTACACCTTTGCACTGCTTTCCGGGATCCCGCCCGGCCTGCCGCCGGCTTTGATGGCGACCTGTTATGTCTTGTCCATGCATATTCTGAATAACTTCACCGGCAAAGAAGCGGTTCGATACAATGATCCGGACCGGGCCCAATTTTATGAGGAGCATAAGACGTTATTGCTCTCGCTGGCCGTGGTTTCAGGCGGCCTGGGATTGTTCATGGCCTTCAAGCTGGGGCCTGTCCCTTTTTTTGTGCTTGTTCTGATCAGCGTGCTCGGACTCCTCTACAATGTCACTCTGTTTGCCCGGGGCATCACAATGGGGCGAAAAATCACCAGGATCAGTGACATCCCGGGTTCCAAAACAGTCCTGATCGCCATGGCATGGGGCGTGGTTACGGTGGTTGTGCCGCACCTGGCGGTATCGTTGCAGGTCACCACCACCGTGGTGTTTTCCGCCCTCCTGGCCGCGGTGTTGGCCTTTGTGCGCACCGCCTTTTTTGACATCCTGGACATGCAGGGGGACCGCCTCGTGGGTCACGAAAGCCTTCCTTTGGTCATCGGAAAAGAAAAATCGTTGCGCTTGCTTAAACAACTGCTTATCCTGTCTTTGGCCGTCTTGCTGTTTGCCCCGGTCATGAAGCTGACCACGTCCCTGGCCAATGGGTTGATCCTCACCGTCTTTTATCTGGCATGGGTCGTCCAGGCCTTTGATAAACACTGGATTGTGCCCGGCTTTCGATTCGAATTCCTGGTGGAAAGCGTTTTTGTGCTTACGGCGGGCATTGCTGGAATTTGGCATCTGTTTTTTTATAGTCCACAGATTTGACCTCCGGTAACGGGCATCCGACAAGGGGGATGTTTCGCTGCTGATTGTCTGTGGGCATGACTCAAACAAAAAGGAGAAAACTGATGAAAATTGTACAAAGGCTGGCCCTGATAGTTTCCCTCACGCTGTTTTTTCCCGCTGGCGGGATTGTGACCGTCTGGGCCGGGGCTCCCGACCACGGTAGCGACAAGGTGGCACTGGTCAACGGCGCCGTCATCACCCGCGCAGAATATGATCGCGAATTGAGACGGGCCAAGAAGGTCTATGGCATGGGCAGGCCGATCAGCGCCGACCGGCTCCCGGAGGTCGAAAAAAAGGCCCTGGAAAACCTGATTGACCGCGAGCTGCTTTATCAGCAAAGCCAAAAAAAAGGCATCAAAGTGGACCCGTCGTCTTTGAACCACGAAATCCAGGCACTGAAAAAACGGTTTCCCGATGAAGAGACCTTCCAGTCGAGCCTGAGCAAGATGGATCTCACGGAAGGGGCATTGAAGAAGGAATTTCGCCGGGCCATGGCGGTCCAACAACTCATAGAAAACGAGGTGGTAAGCAAGGTGGATGTTTCCGACAAGCTGGTTCGCCAATATTACGACCAGCACCCGGATATGTTCAAACAGCCCGAGCGCGTCCGGGCCAGCCATATTCTGGTCAAGGTAGCCCCTGAAGCCGGCAAGGCCGAAAAGGCCGAAGCCAGAAAGAAGATCAAAATGATCCGGGATAAGCTGAAAAAGGGCGAGGATTTTGCCGCGCTGGCCAAGACATATTCCCAGTGTCCCAGCAGCGCCAAGGGCGGAGACCTGGGGTATTTCGCACACGGACAAATGGTCACGCCCTTTGACGAGGCCGCTTTTTCATTGAAACCCGGGACCGTGAGCGATGTGGTCGAGACCAGATTCGGGTATCATCTGATTAAGGTGGTAGACAAACAACCTGCCTCGAAGATGGCGTATGACGAAATCAAAGACCGGCTCGAGGACCAGCTCAAACAACAAGAGGTCCATAAGATGATGGGAAAATATGTGGACGGCCTTAAGGCCGAGGCCAAGGTGGAGCGGTTTTTGCCGAAGGCCCCGTAAGGCCCTGTCCGCTTGCATCACCCTATCTTCGCCCCACGCCTGAAAACGGGCGGGGGCGACTTGAGTTGCACGGCTCTCACGTTTGGTGCGCCCTCCGCAGGCGATGCCTCCTGCCATCGCACCACGGGTCCGGAGCTGGTCACCGCCCGTTGTCCGCCAACCGCGGTATTGTGCCGGCCTCCACCATTTCATTGATATCTTCGGGCGAGATATCGATGAGAGAAAAAATCTTTTCTTCAAGGTGTTGCGTCTCGATAAAAACCTCCTGAATATGGTCTTCAAGGTCGGCAAATTTTCCCGCATACCGCTTTAGAACGTCGCAAAAGCGCTCTTCAATGCCCACAACCTCTTCATGCTTGACCCGCTTGTCCGCGTAATTGACCAGGGCTGCTTCCGAAATCACCGGCACGGCCGAAGCCTGAGCCGGATCCAGGCGGATGTGTTGTCGGACCACCTCGGCAACCGCAGGATAACCCAGAGACGCCAGAAGCTCTCCCCCGGTGCGGGCATGGTTTTCCCGGGTCTGGATGGACATGGTCTTTGTGATGTCGTGCAGCAATGCCCCGGCTTCGATCAGGGTGAGGTCCAGATGAAACCCCGCATCACGGTTCAGTTTTCCGGCGATTAACAAAGCCACGCGGGTCACGAGTTCGCTGTGCCGCACGATATTCGGCAGCATCCCATACCGGCGGATAAGCTCAAGACATTGGTTTCTGGTCGGTATCAACGGCGTCCTTCCTGATGATGTCCACGGCCTTCACGCTGTAGCGGTCGGCATCCACCACACGAACCGTGCATTGCTCGTCCTGGAAGCCCTCCCCTGCACGAGGGATCCGGCCCAGGCGGTGCAACACCCAGCCCCCGACGGTTTCAAAACCTTCCTTAACAACGTCAATGCCGGTCTCACTTTTAAGATCGTCCACGTCGGTCGTCCCATTGACACGGAAATGTCCCGCCGCCTTTTGTTCGATATCCGGGGTGGTGTCTTCATGTTCATCGGCGAGTTCGCCGAAGATCTCCTCCATCATATCTTCAAGGGTGACGATCCCGAAACAGGCCCCGAATTCATTGACCACAACGGCCAGGCTCTGTCGGTCCCGCTGCATCTCAACAAAAAGCTGGTCGATCTGTTTGGTTTCCGGCACCAGGCGGACGGGCCTCACGTAGGGCCGGATAAAGATCTTTTTCTGCTTGTCAAACAGGATATCAAATATGTTCACCAGTCCCACGATCTGGTCCACCCGTTCTCGAAACACCGGTATCCGCGTGTGACCCTGCCGTCGGACAATCTCCAGCAACGCTTCCGTTCTCGCCGTCTCAGCAATAAGGGCCACGTCCGAGATGGGCACCATGACTTCACGCACGATGGTCATAGAGTAATTCAGGGTGGATTCCAGCATTTCCTGCTGGTCCTGTCGCAGCCCTCCCCGCTCCATCGACTCCTCTAAGACCAGCTTGATTTCGTCCCGTGTGCGGTAAATACTCCGCGGCTCGCATCGGAACAACCGGGCGATAAACCCGGAAAACAGCTGAACAGGTATGGTGACGGGGACCAGGATATAAGCAAGGATCTTCCAGACCAGGGCGGCCCGGACCAGCATCCGTTCCGCATGGTGGCGAAAGTAGGCCTTTGGAACAATCTCACTGAAGATCAGCAGGACGGCTGTCATGGTCACGGTGGCCAGAAATGGCCCCCACGGTCCGAACGCCTTTGCGAGCATCGAGGTGGCGACCGCCCCGGCGGCGATATTAAACACATTGGTCACAATCAGCGTGACAATGAGCACGCGCTCCTTGTCCTCAAGCAACGCTAAGGCCCTGCGGGCGCTGCGCAAGCCCTGTTCGCCAAGATGCTTCAGGCGGGTCCGGCTTGCCGACACAAGCGCCGTCTCAGAACCGGAGGCAAAGCCCGATGCCAGCGCACAGATCACCAAAAGAGCCAGGTCAACGGCCATTGTCGGGCTCCTTTTCAATGCGCTTGATCCGGCAACTGACAATTTTTCCCCGCTTCGATTCCACAACCGTAAAACGAGCGCTATCGCGTTCCAGGACCCGCCCGCGCGAGGGAATCTCTCCAAAGGCATCGCAAAGGTACCCGTTGAGTGTGACGGACTCGCCTTCAGGCAGGTTCAAACCACACGCCTCGTTCACATCTTCAATCGAAGCGCGGCACTGAACAAACCACTCATCCGGTCCCACCGAATGGATCAGTTTTTCGACCTTTTCGTACTCGTCGTAGATCTCCCCGACGATCTCTTCTACAAGGTCTTCCATGGTCACGATACCCGAGGTGACGCCGTATTCATCCACGATCACGGCCATGTTAATCCGGTTTTTCTGCATATGGCGAAACACCTTGTGGACCTTGGCGCCCTCCGGGAAAATCGCCACCGGCTTGATCAGCTGCTCCATATCTCGGTCCGGATTCAGAAAAAACTCCTTGGTGCTCACAAACCCCACCACATGGTCAAGACTGCCCTCACAAATCGGAATCCGGCTGTGATGCGCCTCTACCATCAGGTTTGCCAAATCCTGCCGGGACATGGTCAGCAGGGCGGCCACCACATCCACCCGCGGCGTCATCACCTCTGCAGCCGTGGTCTGGGAAAACTGCATGATATTTCGAACCATGCGTCGTTCCTGTGACGTGATCGCGTCCTGACGGTCGGCCTCATCAAACAGGACCTCAAGCTCTGAGGGGCTTAAGGCTTCGCCGTGTTCTTCGGGCACCTTCAACATGCGCAGGATCACCCCGGCCGCCCGGTCGAATACAGCCACAACGGGCCGGGATACCCTGGAAAAGGCGTGCAGAGGCACAATGGCGGTCATGGCAAGGGGTTTGGGTTGCCCCACAGCGATGGTTTTCGGAATAATTTCTCCAAGGAGCAAAACGAGCAGGGAGTCTACCACGATGGCCGCCGACACGCTGTGTGAGGGCACCAACTGCGTGAACACGAGCACCGCAACCGATGATGTCGCCACGTTCACGAATGTGTTGCCCAACAAGATCGTCGAAAGCAATTCCCGGGGACGCTCCAGGGCCCGAGCAATCAACCGGGCCCTGCGGGTTCTGGCATGTCGCAATCGCCGTCGCTCCACCCGGTCCAGACAAAACAGGGCGGTCTCCGTCGCTGAAAAGCTGCCGGAGCACACCAGCAAGACCACCAGAACGGCAAGCTGAACCGTGGTTACCCAAGAAGCATCATTCAAACGGACACGCAACTCCTTCAATTAGGGCTCGCCACAAATCCCGGTGGCAATCCTGCCACCGGGAGGCGAAACCAGCCCTTAAGTTGTATCAGGGCCTATCTTCCTTTCCACACGGGCGGTCTTTTTTCCAAAAAGGCGGTTAACCCTTCATTGGCGTCTACGGAAAAAAGGCTCGCCAACATGACCTGCCTCGCATAGTCATAGGCCTGGGTGTCGGCCAGGTTGGCTTGCGTGTAAAAGGCCTCTTTACCGATCCGCAAGGTCAAGGGACTGGCCTCGGCAATCTTGCAGGCAAGGTTCCAGGTCTCTTCGGAAAGTTGTCCGGCGGAAACCACCCGGTTGACCAGCCCGTACTCATGTGCCTCGGAAGCAGAGATCATCCTGCCGGTTAGCAGCATTTCCAGGGCCCGCTTTCTCCCTACAGCCCGGACCAGGGGAACCCCCGGGGTCGTACAGAACAGTCCGATTTTGACGCCCGGTGTTCCAAACCTGGCCTTTTCTTCGGCCACAGCCAGGTCACACGCTGCCACCAGCTGGCACCCTGCTGCCGTGGCCACCCCATGGACCTGAGCCAACACCGGCTGAGGCAGCTGTTGGATCTTTTCCATCACCTCGATGCAGGTGGCAAATATTTGATTATATTGGGTGAGGTCTCCATCGACCAGATCCGAAATATCGTGACCCGCACAAAAGACTTTGCCCGCTCCCCGGACGATCACCACGGCCACGCCGCTGTGCTGTCTTATCTCGGCAAGCAAATCGTTGAGCTCCTGCAAGAGATCAAGCGACAGGGCATTTCTTTTCTCCGGGCGATTCAACACCAGCATCCCGATACGGTCCTTGACTTCAAATTTGAGATACGAATACGTCATTCTGGTCTCCCCCTTCTGAACCTTACAACATCC